>CAZFKB010000013.1:0-47510 GCA_964519785.1 uncultured Candidatus Obscuribacterales bacterium
GCGCGACCACGCTGGAGGAGGTGGCGGATGCCGCGATGTTCCTGACCACCGAAGCTCTTGTAGTTGATATGCCAGAAGAGAAGAAAGCTCCTGCTATGCACCCAGGTGCTGGCATGGGTGACTTCTAATCGAAGCCTAAAAGCTAGAAAGACCGAAAAAAGGACTCCGCTTGTGCGGGGTCCTTTTCTTTTGCTGATTATTTGGGGCTTTCGGGCTTCAGACGCAACACATCACACTCAGTTTGGAAGCGTATCCGTTAACGGATATGGTTTCAAATTGGGTTATTTATAGATGCTGAAATTGCTGCGACCCCAGTATTTTTCAAGTTCGCGACCTTTGTTTCGGAAGTCTGTTCCGGCAGGATGGACACCTCCATTCGGGTATCGGTTATCACCCCACTTTCTGATGGTCATTTTTACTACGCCAACGTCAACGCCTTGGTCTCGCAATCCAAGCTCACGCGCTACTCTTGGGCTGACGTCAAGCTCACGTGGTTTTCGTGCCACATGAGACGAGTCGTCATTTCCTTTAATGTGAGGACCGTCGTTATTTATTCGAACCCCCCGAACTATTTTGGTCTCTCCTGTTTTGGGATTGTAGAATTCGAGATCTACTATTGTGTTAAAGGGCAAGGTCCGGTGGGCAGCAGTTAGGCTGTTTGGATCGAATTTTTCCATCATGGCTGTTCTTTGACTTGTGTACCAGGATGTGACCACGTCTTTTGAACGCCCTTCAAGATGTGGACCGCCGACTGGAAGCTGATCTATCTTTGGAGGAATTTTTTTGTCAATTGTCGTAAAAGATTCAAGCGGTGTCAGAGCTGCCTGTACAGGAGTTTTAGCATTCGGAGCATCTGTCTGTGGAGCTTCAATTTTTGGGTCTTCAGTTTTTGGAGCCTCAGTCTTTGGAGGGTATAGCCATTTGTGAAATCTGTCGTATAGCTCGTATGGAGACGGCAGTATTCCAGCCACTTGAATGTTCTGATCCGGATTCATCGCTTTCATTGCCGAACGCCATTCGGTGAGTGATGAGTCGAAAGCGCCATCTAACGCTCGCCCGTTTCCCAAATTTGCACCTAGCTGCTCACTACCTGGATTAGGCGCTTCAGGCGTGAATTCGTTATTCGAAGGTGAGTTTCCTAATGACATGAAACCGTGTCTGCAAGGGGATAATTAGAGTGTAGGTCCAAAAGCTGTAAAGTCAATGAATTTAAGCATTTTGGGCTTCGTGGTATTCCCATTTTTCGACGATTTCTAGATGTCCGGGGTATATATCCAATGGGGTCTATTGATTTGTTATTAACTTAGACTTATGATGGTGAATCTCCTCTTGGAATCCCGTGGCAATGGCACAAATTGAAGCTGCTCAACCAACGGAGCTCAAATCCGCTACGGACTCAGAGACTTTTCTGCCTCCAGACGCATCCGATTTGTCGAATATTTTTGCAGACGTCTATAAGACTCCAAGAACATTACCCAATGATTTTACTGGGGCAAAACCAGACTCAATTCAAACCACCGCAAGTGCGATTGTGAACGGCTCATCTTGGGAAAAAGTTTCAGGTCAACTCAATGGTTTGAAAGAACAGGGTAAATTAAATGATTTGTCCACCTATTTCGACAATCATTACTCCCCAGGTTTGCGTGACCAGCTTGCCCAAAATTATCCAGGTCGCGAAGCCGAAATCGACAAGATTCTTGGTGCTGGTACTGCCGACAAGCCGGACCCGATGCTTGGTGGGCTCAGTCGAGAGCAGTTGAAGTCGGTCTTCGACAAATTTCCTGAACTGAAAGGCGTAATCTCAGGTCCTGAAGTTCTTGGTGCAATGATTCAAAACGAAAAAGATCATACCTACAATGATGGTTGGATTCCCGACGATAGCATCATCGACGGCGTGCTTAGAGGAGCGACTAGAATCCTGGGTGATGGCACCGACTTTGTGTCCAAATGGAACCCTGCGGAAATCAAAGCGAAAGCCGAGAAAAGCGGTGGGGTTCGGGGCTTTTTTGAAAGAATAGGTGCGTCAATCGAAGCAGGAATTAAAGATCGCATCTTGCGCACGTCGATTGGAGATGGTCAGGTTCAAATACGCAATATCGTTGCCCTTCAGGATCAAGAGCGAGCAGCTGGTAGAGAAGTTCCTACAATCTCAAGCAGTCTTACCAAAGAAGGTTCCGCTCAGCTTGTTGCTGCCTATTTTGCTAAATCTATACAGATGTTGAACGACCGCACAATCACGTCAACTGAGCCAGGTGTGAATCCATTTATGCGTAACAGCGAATCAGTTAAAGCTGGATTTGCCAAAGCGCAGGAACTGTGGGATGAAGGTAAAGCTACAGGCAATCTGGAGCTCATGCAGAGGGCGGTAATGATGACATATAACCCTGGTATAAATGCTCAGAATCCGCATTCGTGGACCCCAGAGCGTATTTTAAAACATTATCTGGGAAGATAAAAAAGAGTCAGGTGTACTTGATTGTGTTTACTCAGGTTAGACATTCGAGTTAGGCACCACATATAGTGCGAATCACAAAGAGTGATAGTCCTCTACCTTTTGACGAGTAGAGGACTATCATTGCCAGCGCTCTTTCGAGCACCTTTAATCAGTTTTTTTTGAACTGAAATCAGTTTATCTTGATTTGGTACTATATGTAGTGCTTATTTTGCTTGGTTTGCCACCTCTGTATTTGTAGTTTGTTACTTTCCAGACGGCTCGTTTGGCTGGTTTTCGTGTAGAAACCTTTCGACTTCCACGCGATTTGCCACCGCCTGCAATTTCAACTATCTGCGATGACATCGCCTGACGCTCTTGCACTGTGCGGGCTCGAGTGTTCGCCGGTGTTGGTACGACACTGGTGGGCGACTTAGCATTGGGATTGTCAATCGGCACTGCGATTTGCCCTCTGCTGTTAGAATCGTCGTTTACTTCTGCTTTGCTTTCATTTTGTGTCATAGCTTGAGTCGAAGACTGAGTCTGGAGCGGTCCACCCGACAATGACTCAGCTTGCGCAGCCGGTGAAGCGATGAAGCCTGCGACTGCTAAGATAATGCCTAGTGTGGCACTTGTAGTGATGCTCGTTTTCATTTCTGCCTCCAAAAGGCTAACTGCCTTTCCTCTACTCAGTTGTGTTTCTCTAGTCTCAAACGGTCTTGCGACCAGAAAGAAGTTCAAACACAAAAAGAACACCGGCAACTAACAACAAGGTGTGAATCATGTCACCACCAAAGTGTGTTAAAAATCCGACGAACCATAATAAGAGAATCAAACTCAAAATTGTATACATAACGCGTCTCCTTAAACCTCCAGGACTTCATCTGCCCTACTTTTGGGATAGCATAGACGTTTAATCTAGTGCCGTTTCCATTTCAAAATGATCGGGCAAAGTACTTCAAGAAGCCCTTGCTGCGAGGAATTACGCGATGCCCTCAAAAACCTCTGAGACGCTGGTTGACCCCTTAATTTCATTAAAAAAGGAATTTCTGGACAATCCCTATCCTACATATGCGCGTCTGAGAGAAGAGGCTCCTGTTTTTTGGAGCAAGAAAGGGGACTATTGGCTCGTAAGCAAATACAGCGACGCAAATGAGATTTTGCGCGATTTGAGCTATGAAAAGGGACCGCCTAAATGGAAGACGATGGATCCCATAATCAAGCTTTTGCCGCAACTTTTTCCCAACTTGAAGCAACAGTTCGAGTTCAGGGGCAAAAGCATGTTGCAACAGAATCCTCCAGACCATACCAGGATGCGCGGTCTGGTCAATAAGGCTTTTACTCCGACTATGATCAGTCGTCTGCGTACACATATTCAAGATATCGCTGACAAATTGCTTGACCAAATAGAAGCAAAGAAAACAGGCGAGATGGACTTGGTATCAGAATATGCTTATCTTTTGCCAATTACAGTCATTTCTGAAATGCTTGGAATTCCAGAAGGCGATCGTGAGCAATTCAAGGACTGGTCCCAAGCACTTACCGAAGCACTCGAACCTACTTTTTCGCTTCCAAAAATTCAAAAAGCAGGAAAAGCAAATCGCGAGATAATCAAGTATTTGACGCCGCTGGTGGAAGAACGCCGCAAAAATCCTCAAGAAGATTTGATAAGTGCACTTGTTCAGGCTGAAGAAGCTGGAGACAAGCTCTCCTATCAGGAATTGTTGGCAAATTTGATATTACTTTTGGTGGCAGGTCACGAGACAACTGTCAATTTAATTGGCAATGGAACTCTTGCTTTGTTGCGCAATAAAGATCAGTTGGCTTTGTTGCGCTCGAAGCCAGAACTCATAACCACTGCTGTTGATGAGTTTCTTCGATACGAAAGTCCGGTTCAACTGGTAAGACGTCAGTGCGGGCAGGATCTCGAACTGGGCGGGGAGAAAATGAAAGAAGGGCAGTCTTTGTTCTTATTAATAGGTTCGGCAAATCATGACCCTGAGCAATTTAGTGATCCCGACAAGCTCGATATTACCCGCACTCCAAATAAACACCTGGCTTTTGGAGCTGGAATTCACCATTGTCTTGGCTTTTCGCTTGCGCAAACCGAGGGGCAGATAGCGATTAATACTCTCATTACTCGCATGGCGAATCTGGATCTCAAAAAAGATCAGCCGTTGGAAGTCAGAAAACCCTTTGCTTTGCGAGGAATGAAAGCTATTCCGGTAGTCTTCTAACAGTAAAACTTTGGTGAAGCTCAGGCTTTATAAGGATCGAAAAACAAAAAGGGCTTATTCTGCCAGACTCCTGAATTTACTTTTAGTGGTCCGGCAGGATTTAGCTTAAACATTACTTGATTGGGACTAGTTTTGAGATTTTCAATTTTTGATTGGTAAATCCAGGACCAATCTACAGCGCAAACTGCTTCACTCAAAGTTGGCAGTTGATCGGCTTTGACTATAGAATATTCAATAATTGCAGTCGTTTTATTGGGCTTTAGGATTAATCCCAGATCGCCGTCGAGTTTTAAATAAAAACAATCAAGGCTACTTTTGGCCGATTCGATCTTGTGACCTATTAGTTCTTGAGTACTATTGGGAATTTGAATATCCATGCTCTAAATTCTAGCATTCTATGCTGATAGACTGATGTGATGAAACAAGCCGATTGGACAAAAACTTATTTTCATAGATATCACAAACAGACCAAGCATACGGTCGAAAAGCTCTTTGCAAGCGGAAGATCTCTTGATTGGAAGAATCAGCCAAACCCCTTCAGGCATTACGAAGAGGCTGAACTTGTTGACTTGCCTTTTGAACTTTACCAAAATGATATAAGATTCTTTGATTTGCCTGCACTAAATGCGGTGCCCTTTGATTTTAAATTCCTTTCTACATTATTATTCAATAGTTTCGCTATCTCGGCTTGGAAACAGATAGTTGGAACCAATCATAAGTGGGCGTTGAGAGTAAACCCATCTTCAGGCAATTTGCACCCTACCGAAGTTCATCTCTTCTTTCAAGACGGTGCATTTCATTACCGGGCAGATGAGCATAAGCTAGAGCGACGTAGTTCATGTGATATTCGCGCATTGCTTTGTAATAAGCTCTTACTTGGAAAAGAATATGAACCGCCTCTTCTAATTTGTTTATCTTCGATTTTCTGGCGCGAAGCATGGAAATATGAATCGCGAGCATTCAGATACTGTAATCACGATCTTGGACATGCTCTTGCGGCTTTAGAGGTGTCTGCCAAACTTCTGGGGTGGCACACAGTAAATTTTGGACTGTTTGACGACGGTGAAATGACCAAATGTCTAGGGCTATCTCAAAATCAAGAACACCCTCTTGCATTTGTTGGACTGTATCCTGAGCCGAAAAATAGTTTTAAATCGCAAGTTCTAGAAAATAATCAAACCGCCTTCCAGTCTGAAGAGAACATAGAGTTGCTGGCTGAGTGCAATAAACTATCCTCTGAGCAAATAACTTATCCGCTCATTGAAAAAGTTTTTGAATCAACTAGTTGCGATCACAAGCAATGGATAGAAGCACGCGAGGAATTCACCAAATACGATATCAAATCGAAGCCGTCGTTAATGCAAATGATGTTTGGTGACGACCTTTCTAAAATCGCTAAAGAAAGTCTTCCGGTCACGCTTCCTGAGGTTACTAAAAAGCCGTTGGCTCAAAATGTTATTCGAACTCGCCGCTCAGCTGTAGATATGGATGGTGAAACGGCAATTTCGAAAGAAGTTCTCGATCTTATATTGCTTAAGTCTACTCTGGGTTTCAATGCTGATTTTCAAACACTAAAACAAGACCGATTCAATTTAATACACTTATTTTTATACTTGCATAAAGTGAATGATATCGCGCCAGGACTTTATTATTTTGATCGTGTAAATGAAAAGCTAATTGCTTTGCGCAAAAGCGACCAGAGACATTTTGCTCGCTCAGCCAGTTGTTTTCAGGATATTGCATCTGACGGTGCTTTTGCTGTGTCTATGGTGGCTGACTTCAACTTGTGCAATGAGGTTTTTGGTGAGCGCGGATACAGGCTCGCTCATCACGAGGCTGGATATATTGGACAACAGTTTTATCTCAACAGCAACGCTCTTGGTCTAGATGCCACAGGGATTGGATGTTTCATAGATGACGCCATAAACTCTTATATTGAATTGCCTGCTGGCTTTGAAGTCATTTATAATTTTACCTTCGGTTCGGCAATCAACGACCCCAGGCTTACCACACTTCCAGCATATGACTTTGAAGAGCAAAAAAACAAAATCAAAATTAGCGATGCTGAGCTAAATCAGGCTCTTGGTCTGTATCCTGCAAGTAAAGATGTTACCAAAGGCATAAAAGCAATCGGCAAATTGGACCCTGATTTTGCGGGCATTGAAGCGCTGGCAGGTAGGTTGCAAGTTTACGATTGGCCAGCTGATTTTGACTCATTGGCTAGAATTATCGTGGGGCAGCAGCTTTCGACCCTTGCGGCACTTTCAATCTGGAACAAAGTTAAGGCTACAGTGCCTTTAACTGCCAAGGCAATCGATAAAGCCAAACCTGAAGCCCTGGCCGCATGTGGACTTAGCAGAGCCAAAATAGCCAGTCTTAAGGCTTTGAGCGCTGAAATACTTTCAGGACGTCTGGATCTCGAGCAATTGCAATCGCTTGACGATGAGCAAGCGGTGAGCGAACTGGTGAAAGTAAAAGGAATTGGACCGTGGACTGCCAATATATACCTTTTATTTGGCTTGAAACGCCTTGATTGTCTGCCGGCTAATGATTTGGCCCTGCTGCTTGGATACCAGGCTTTGAAGGGCTTAGAGCGGCCTCCTACGAGCAAGGAGTTAATAGTGCACTGTCAGCATTTAAAACCGCATCGCGGTGTGGCCGCCCTTTTGCTCTGGCAATATTATCGCCATATCAAGGCGAAACCGACCAAATAGCCATGGTTATTACTGTTTGAAGTGGTTGTAGAGCGGATTGAAAATTTTATTCAATGCGGGCGTGTAGCTCATGCCATAGGCTTGCCCGAAGAATAGGCCGCTTGTAAAGCCATAAGAAGAGTTGGTTGCCACACGCGATAAGCTGTAAGAGTCAACTTTCTTGAATGCAAGATCGGTCGCTTCTCGGGCGACTGGCTCATACATTCCGTATAAAGACCAGGACGAGCCGTGGCGTAGATAAGACTCTGTCATATACATGCCAAAACCTTTGTTATTTACATCAAAAGTCGTTGTCAGTTTGCCCTGATTGATTGGTTTGATACCATAAGTGGTGCCGTATCGTTCCATCCAGTTTTCGGTCATCTTGGTAGAAGCCCTTTGTGCTGGGGCCCAGAGTGCGCCGGTTACAAATCCGGTGGTGGCATCGTATAGTGGATCGCTGAAACGACCATCCGCAGCTTTTAGCGCAGTATTTCCGGCTGCCACGATGATACCATCGTGCAGCATCGATGCTGGTACATTATTGCCGATTGCGGTTAATCCACGCAACGCGAGAGATTCGCTGCGCATAACTATTGGGGCACCTCTAAAGCCTGTTAGCGCAAAAGGTATCGCAAGGGCCACGGTGTTAACCAAATTTCGCTGGCTCTTTTCGTACTCGCTTACAACAGGCTCGATTAAGAGGCGTCTGGTTATTTGTTGATTTGATGGTCGCTCTAATTCGATACCAGTCAAGTCTAAATATGTCTTTTTAAACTCTTCTAGATTTCCTTCTCTGGATAATACCTGTAATCTGTCGACTTTGATCTTTTCTTGTTCCAATCGCGCATTTATCGTGTTCGAGGCATTAGCTGTTCCAAAAAAGTTTTTCACGCCGTCGATCGGACGTCCGAGCAGTTTGCCTTGCGAATTCACTTCCTGATTGAACTTAGAGCGCGTTTCTTCGAATCGTTGCTGAATTTCTAGGGCTACTCTGTTCAGGTGGGTGTTTTGGTCTGGAGCAGGGGTAATGCGATTATTTGTCTGTGCGATTTCGAGCAAATTGAGATTGGACTTGGCATTATCAATCTGCGCAATTTGAGTCGAGTCCGATGCGGCACTCGGTAATTCGTTGGTCGAGAAATCGTGGGCGTTCTGGTGGGACATACAAGATTTATATATAAAATCAAGACCACTTTCATTGGTAAGATTACGTAAAAGCTCTGGGGAATATACGATATGGATAAAATTAAATCTGGACACGCCGGTCTTGTTTTGATAGACGTGCAAAAAGGATTTGATTCCAGTTATTGGGGTGTGCGAAACAATTTTTGCGCTGAAGAAAATATGAAGCGTCTGCTTTTGCACTGGCGTCAAAACAAAATGCCTATAGTGCATGTTAAACATAATTCCACTGAGCCTCAGTCACCACTGAGACCGGGTCAGGATGGAAACGAATTTAAGCCTGAAGTAGAGCCGCATAATGGCGAGCATATCGAAGAGAAGAATGTTAACAGTGCCTTCATTGGGACTGGATTGGAAAAATATCTGCGTGACAGAAAAATTGATACAGTTGTTCTGGTCGGGTTAACCACAGACCACTGCGTTTCGACCACAACGCGTATGGCAGCCAATCTGGGATTCAATACCTATGTGGTGGCAGATGCTACTGCTACTTTCAACCGCACCGCCCTTGATGGCAAAGATTTGGATGCAGATTCGGTCCATCAATACGCTTTGGCCAGTTTGAATGGCGAGTTCGCTACAGTAGTAGATACGGCTTCTATTTTAGGTGACTGAGCTTAGAGGCGCTTGCTGCCTTCGCGAATGCTCAATGGTGCAAGCTCGTTCTGATTCTTGGCAATGAATTCTTTTACCGATTTGGGGTTGGTATAACTATATTCGCGTAATGCCCAACCAATGGCTTTGGTGATAAAAAATTCTCGCTCGTGCATTCTTTTTTTTATATATTTGTAGAGCATTTTTTCGTCTGTATGCGTTTTGTGTTTATTCTGGCTCAAAATCGCTGTTCGGCGAATCCACAGATCGTCATCGCTCACCCATTGGTCGAGAAGGTTTTTTACTTCGCTCCTTTCATGCAAAAGCGCTTCGCCTACCAAATGGACTGCAATGGTGTCAACGAAATCCCACCATGCACCTTCGCGAATCAGTTCTTCGTATAAGTCTAGACTTTCTGTAGTAATGAATCGCTTGTTTTGGAGCGCATATTCAAGAGCTGTGTATTTCTCTTCGCGATGAGGAAGTGCCCAAAGTGCTCGTACGTGATTTTTATATTCGTCAATGTTTTGAGCAGCAAAATCTTTTTTAATTGCTTTATAAATGGGCACTCTATCAGGCTTTTGTACGCCATAAAAGGGCATAGCCGTTTTCATGTAAGCAGCCATTTCAATCGACTTTTGTTTATTCGCCAGTTTCTTGTAACCAGACTGAACGAATTTGATCAAATTTTCTTGCTTGGATTTCATTTGCTCCAATCCACGGGCTGATGGTTTTCCAGTTGTTTCACTTTTTCATAAATTTTGAGGTTGAGCTTGAATGCATCGGGACGCACAGCCAAATCGCCGGTGAATGGACTGCCAAAAATGAATACTAGAAGCATATTTAAAGACAGTGTCAGGGCGACAAGAGTGGTCATGATAACTTGAGCTTTTATGCTTTCTACACCAAAGAAGTAAGTGAAAAGAACAGTAAATAATCCACCGATAATGAGCACCACCCATAGTATTGGTTGTACCCCCATTCTTGCGCTAATAAGTCGTGTGCGTCTGCTTTCGGCAGTTCGACACATCTCCGAAATTATTTGAGCCTGCGCATTTTTTTGCAATTCTGTTTTTGGTTCGACTGAAAGAATTCTGTTCCAGAGAAAATATGCGGCTTGAAAAGCTTTGGGGCTGAATTTACCTTGCTGCATCGCAGGCCACTCGTCTTCTACCACGGCCAGTACCAATTGGTGACTGAGTTCACGAATGTCCTGTCTATCCTTCTCTTCAAAGACTTTGGAACAAAGATAGATATTCGCTATTCCGTTTGCTTCCTGTTCCACGAGGACTCTCAAATCTTGAACGTGCTGCATTGTATCTACGACGACAAAACCAAGCAACACTGCGTATAAGGTTCCAATGATTGAAAGGAGATACCCGGCAACTTCGTGATATTCTCTGAGCTTTGATACTCCAACTTTTTTGCGAACATAGAGCATGCCAACCACTGCTAAAGCGGTAGTTACTACGACAAAAATAAATCCTAAGATAAAAGAACTCATTGAATTTCCTCTATTAACGCCTGAAGTTTGTTTTTGATTTCGGTTGGATTCCCTTTGATATAAATTATTTTTCGTCGGCTAGTTGTGCCTTGTATTAGTCTAAGCGCTGAGATCCTAAGTGATAATAGGTTTGAAAGACATTTTAGAACCGCATCATTAGCGGCGCCATCTACGGGGCGTTGGCGAACTTTTAATACCAAGATGCCTTCTTTCAAGCCGGCAAATCCGTCTTGCTTGGATCCTGGATTTACGATTAATTCTAAGTTTAATCCTTCAGGCGCAAGCCTTATCGACTTGCTTTGCCAGCATTCTATATCAGGCTCTTTTGATTGGTTCAAATTCTTCACCAGGCGCTTGCATCAAAGGTATTTGTGATTTTGCATCAGCAAGGGTAGCTAATTTGCGCGAAAGAAGGAACGATAAGAGCATCAGTGCTGAGCACCCAGAGAGCAATCCTATCCCTGCATAAAGACCAAATCTGTCAATAAAGCTTCCAGTCAGGTAAGGAAAGAAAGCACCACCTACAGCACCAGCGGAAATCACTACAGATGATACCAGCGCAGAGCTTGAAGTAAAGCGACTGTTCGCAGAGCCGAGTGTATTTGGGAAAATGGGACCGAAGGCAAAACCCAATAAGCAACAAAGTGCCATCGAGCCGATTCCTAAATTCGGTATGGTCAAAAGAGAAATAAGAGAGAATAAAACCAATGTGATGGCTACCAGAGTAATTTTGTGAGGAGCAAATTTTAAGTTTAAGCGATGACCAAGTAATCGACCCAAGCAAAGACCTACCCAGAGCAAAGTTACCGAGTAAAGTCCTTGTTCATAGCTTAGATGAATCGCTTTTTGCAAAAACACATTGAGCCAAGTCCAGGAGCCGTTTTCCACTCCGACATAGAACATAATCACTAATGCATAAGTCCAGATTTCAGGCGATTTTAGAATGGCAGAACTTGGCGGCGGTGGGGCTTGAGACAAATCCAGTGTTTGGGGCTTTTTTGCCTTCATTATGATGCAAGCTAAAACAGCAGAATATATGGCTGCAAACCAGTAGGCAAGGCGATAAGACCACTGGCTTGCATGGGAAAGACCAGCTACCGAAGGACCTGCAAGAGCGCCCAGTCCAAAAAATAAATTGAGCGCATTCAGCGCTGCGTGCGGGTTTTTCTTTTCGGTTTCTAAAGTGACAACTGTGCTTGCAATAGAATTAAGTCCGCCACCCAAACCAAACAGGAGCGAGCCTATCCATAAAATGGCAAGTCCGTTTCCAGCACTGATTGTTATTGCGCCAAGCAAAATGCAAATGGCAGAGCCAAACAAAGTCCACTTGCTGCCAAGATTGTCGATGAATTTTTTTCCCGACATATTGGTAATCATATTACCAACGCTTGATGCAGCAACCATGGCGCCTACGTCTGACATGCTTACATGCTGAACCTGGCAAATGTCGATTACAAGCGGTCCCATCCAACCGCAAAACATTCCACAAATGAAAACAAGCGCTTTTGCGCAATTGAGAAGCATCTATCGCCCGCCCGATCACACGAGGCATTAGATTACCACTTTTGATGCAAAGAGAAAAGCGTTATGGAACCGAAATCACTTCGGCATGAGACTTTTGTAAAAGGCGTACAATTCGGCTTTGATCGTGGGGAAATGCCCAGAGTGGAATTTCCATCGAGAGTTCTTTGCCTCGAAGGACAAGGCTTCCTTCGTCCCAGTAGCGATAGATTTCAATTGTGTTGATACAGTCAATTGGCATCGTACGCTCAAAAATGGCTTTTCCCTTATCAACCTGTAAAGTGACTTCGTTTGGATTGATAGTAAGGGTGAATTTGTGACGAAGCGAATGAATTAAATTGCGACTTTCAGCAAGCAAATAGACCATGTAAGCACTTGCTGCTACTACAAGAATTGTCGACCATCCTGGCTCGCTTGGAAAAATGAAATAAGCAGTAGCAAACCAAGTTAAAACAAAGAACCAAGCACCAGCCAAAAAGGTGCCAAGGACAAGTGCTCCTGGTTTGTAGTTTGCGGAATGTAGCTTTAATGATTCCATTGCACAAAACTCCATTCCTACATATAGCACCTGCGAATTTTTTTGTGTTGGGAACTGGCGCTAAATTTTTGCGTCCTCTCTCTGACTTACAGGTAGGGAAATTGGATGAAAAATGAAATGCGAAAAATTCGCTACGCAGTGGTTGGACTGGGTCATATTGCCCAGATAGCTGTGCTGCCTGCGTTTGCTCACGCAAAGGAGTCGTGCGAACTCACTGCGTTAATTACAAGCGATGCCGAAAAACTCGCCGAACTTTCCAAAATGTACAGCGTTAAACATACATATACTTATGACCAGTATGATGAAGCGCTCGCAAGCGATACTTTTGACGCTGTCTATATCGCACTTCCAAACGATATGCACAAAGATTTCGCGATTAAGGCAGCGAATGCTCGTAAACACATCTTATGTGAAAAGCCAATGGCCATGAACGAAGAAGAATGTCGTGCCATGATAGAAGCAGCTGAATTCAACAAAGTCAAGTTAATGGTGGCATACAGGCTTCACTTTGAACCTACAAATATGAAAGTGGTCGAATTAATTGGAAACGGGATGATAGGTCAGCCGAGACTATTCAACTCGTCTTTTACAATGCAGGTTAGAGAAGGTAATATTCGAACTCAAAGCGAGCGCGGTGGCGGACCGCTCAACGATATCGGTATTTATTGTATAAACGCTGCTCGTTACGTTTTCCAATCAGAACCTCTTGAAGTGACCGCAATCATGGCGCAATGCAACGATCCGCGATTTGCTGAAATTGAAGAAGCGGTTGGAGCAATCATGAAATTCGAAGACGAGAAACTGGCAACATTTGTATGTAGTTTTGGTTCGAGCGACGTGTCGCGCTATGAGGTAATTGGCACTAGCGGACATGTCAGTGTAGAACCGGCTTATGATTATGTAGAAGAGCTAGGCTTTAATCTAGTTTGCGGTCAGCATAAAGAGAAATATAAAGCGGCAAAACACGATCAATTTGCACCTGAACTTATTCATTTTGCCGACTGTATTCTTACTGACAAAGAACCTCGTCCGTCAGGATATGAGGGACTCGCCGACATTTCTGTAATTGAAGCTATAAAGAGATCAGCTGCTAGCGGTAAAACCGAAAAGGTTAATAGTAAAAAGGTCGTAGGTGGCACCAGTAAGCCTAATGCCGATCTGGTAAATGTGAAACCGGCAGTACAAAAACCACAACTTGTAAATGTGGAATCCGGCTCTAAATAATCGAGGGGAAAATTAAAATGGGAAGTAATAGTTTTAAATATTTCGCAATTGGGTTGGTAACATTGATTGCACAGTCGCTGCTTTCACCGGCAGCAGATGCGAAGCTCACAATTACACAAAGACAAAATATTCTTTTGAAAAAAATCAATCGCGCTGAGCGAGTGAATGAATTGACTCATAAAGAAGCACAAGGTCTTAGAGATAAGCGGCTTTCGATTATTGCTATGGAAGCACGAATGCGAAATAAGAATAATGGAAAATTGAGTTATGCAGACATAAATAAAGTGGAAAGAGAACTGAATAATCTCAGTTTGAAGATTCAGAAAAAGGCATTAGCAAAACGTGTGGATTAAACTAAACGCTTATGGTTAACCGTGCTTTAAGTGAATATAAACGTAAGCGCGATTTTTCCGAAACTCCAGAGCCCGGCCCAGTGGTCGGCAAAAAGAGCAAAAAGCTTAGCTTCGTGGTGCAGAAACACGCCGCCCGAAGATTGCACTATGATTTCAGGCTTGAGTTCGATGGAGTTCTGCTATCGTGGGCGGTACCGAAAGGTCCGTCCACGATAGCTGGTGAAAAGCGATTGGCCGTGATGACTGAAGATCATCCAATCGACTATGGCAAGTTTCATGGCACTATTCCCAAAGGAAATTATGGCGCTGGAAAAGTTGAGATTTGGGACAAAGGCACTTATATTCCTGACGGTGGTGAAGCAGAAATGCGTCAGGGACTAGAGCGGGGAAAGATTTCATTCACTTTAAATGGTGACAGATTGCAAGGCTCGTGGGCTCTTGTAAAAATGAAAGGGCGGGCAGACGACAACTGGCTCCTGATAAGACATGGCGACGATTATGTTTATGAGCCTATTTCTAAATCAAAGACTAAGTCTAAAGGTAATTCAAAACCGCTGCCTGAGCTAAAGCCGATGCTTTGCAGTCTTGCCAAAGAACCATTTGACAAAGACGGTTTCATTTATGAGCCAAAATTCGACGGAATTCGAATGTTGGCTTTTGTACAAAACGGTAAGTGCATTTTAAAATCACGAAATGGAAAAGATATTACCGGTGATTACAAAGAAATTGCAAATAAGTTAGCTAAGCTCAAACACGATTGCATTATTGATGGTGAATTAGGCGCTCTAGATGAGCATGGAACACCGAATTTTGAATTGTGGCAACAAAGTAAATTAGGCGCGAAAAATATCGAGCTCGTTTATTTCGTATTCGATTTGCTTTACTTAGATGGTGAAAATATTACAGCCAAGCCTTTAGTAGAGCGAAAAAAGATCTTAAAAAAAATCCTGATACAGTCAGACCACGTTCAATACGTTGACGAAATAAAATCTAGCGGTATAAAAGCTTATCAAGCTTGCATGGAAAACGGTCTTGAAGGTATCGTTGCAAAAGTGAATAATTCGGTCTATGAGTCGGGAAGAAGGTCAGCAAACTGGATTAAAGTGAAGTCTACTCAGAGCAGTGAATATTACATAATTGGTTATTCAAAAGGTACTGGTGGCAGAGCCAGGACTTTTGGCGCGTTGCACCTTGGTTATTTTGATGAAAAGGGAAAATTGCAATATGCTGGAAAAGTAGGGACTGGTTTTAATGAATCTATCTTGAAAAACTTGATCAAACGAATGAAACCACTGACAACCAAAGTCAATCCATTGGAATCGGGCGGTCCTAGAAGCGCTGTATTTCTGGAACCACAACTGGTGGCAGAAATAAAATATGCTGAGAAAACTCGCGACGGCAAATTGCGTGCGCCTGTGTTTTTGCGGTTGCGAGACGATTTGATGCCTGCGGCCAAAGCTTCTGATCCAGAGACTGTTTTAAATAACACAATAAGCAAGCAGAAAGAAAATGACGTTATTGAAATAGAAGGTCATAAGATCAAACTGACCAGTTTGAGTAAATTATTCTGGCCAGATGCTGGTATCACCAAACGCGATTATATTGATTATTTAGTGGCTATCGGACCTTATATTTTGCCGCATTTGAAAGATCGTCCTTTCACTCTAATTCGATATCCCGACGGTATTTATGGCGAAAAGTTTTTTCAAAAACATTATCCCTACAAACTGCCTGATTTTGTTGAGACAGTTAAACATTACTCAGAGCAAAATAATAAAGACTCCTATTATTTGATGTGTAATAATCTTGCCACTTTGGTGTGGTTCGCTCAAATAGCCGATCTCGAGTTCCATGTGGCACATACAAGAATCGACCCAAATCCAGATGCAAAAAACATTACAGGTAAATTTACCGGCTCCCAAAAGGAAATCGAAAATTCTTTATTGAATTATCCTGATTTTGTCGTCCTTGATCTTGATCCGTATTTATATAGCGGTACTGAGAAAAAGGGCGAAGAGCCTGAACTGCATGAGAAAGGTTTTGCAAAAGCCTGTGCAATGGCTAGTTCTCTAAACGAAATGTTGCTGGATCTCAAAATAAAATCCTTTGTGAAAACTTCAGGTAAAACAGGTCTGCACATTTTTATTGCGATCAAAAGAAATATCAAATACGAAATCGTACGAGATATGGCAGAAAAAATCGGACGTCATCTGCTTGAACGTCATCCAAAAGACGTTACCATGGATTGGAGTGTAAACAAACGAGCAGGCAAAGTATTTTTCGATCATAATATGAATGCACGAGGCAAGACTCTGGCTTCGATTTATTCTTGTCGTAACAGTCCAATCGCGAGTGTTTCGATGCCATTGACCTGGCAACAAGTCGAGAACCAGGAAGTTTACCCGCTTGAATATCATCTCAGAAACGTTCCTAAAATCCTTGGCGAACAAGGTGATTTGTGGGCAGATATCCTCAAGCACAAAAACGACCTGACTAAACTACTCAAGTGAGCTCAGGGTTTTCCCTGGACCAGAAGCCGGACAAAGGGTCTTTGTATCGTGCCTGGCTCTGGCTATGCTTTGAGTATAGAACCCAGATCGCTTGCGCGAGGTCAAATTTATGCACGAACCTATTGATAGAACTACTCATGAACGTCAGAATCTCGAGCGTTTATACAGGACCAAAACCACTCGTGACTATGTTTCTAATTTAAAACCATTTTTACTAGGTGTCTCTTCTACAGTAGGAATCGCTGCCATTTGTTATGTGGGATATAGTAATCTCGACAATATCGAAAACTTTATCAATTCGACCAGGAATGCAATTTCGTCTTCTGTTACTGCACCAAATATCCCAGAGCGAAATGCCATCATTGGTACTACAACCAAATCTACAATAACCGGTATTGTTGATTCGACCACTCTTACCAGTTCTTATTATTGGACCATGATTATGCAAGGGCATGATCAAAGTCAGCAAGAGGCTGAGATTACGCTGGCTGTGCCCGAGGGGTCGGCTATAACGAGGGTCACATTGTGGATTAATGGAATAGCTCAAGAAGCTGCTTTCAACAGCACCGAGCGTGTCACACAAGCCTATGAATCTGTTCGCCACCGCAATTGGGACCCTTTGCTCGTTACCTGGGTATCGCCAGGGATAGTAAAGATTAAGGCGTTTCCGGTCACTGCAAATAGCGAAATGAAAATAAGACTTGGTATGACCAGTCCTGTTTCTGCAAATAACAAAGGCGATATTTCTTTGTCTATGCCGCGAATAATCAAGTCAAACCTGAATTTCGACTGTCTGCAAGACGTTCACTTAGAGTCTGACGTTCCGTTTCGAAGCAATAGAGACGACATCACAAATGAGCCTAATCAGAAAGGAAAGTATGCAAACCTGGTGAGAGGAAACATTCCTTTCGAGCGTCTTGGTGATGTATCGATGACCGGAATTCGCAAATTTCCGCTTCAGCAATTTGCTGTTGAAGCCAAGCACGCAGAAGCCGGAAGCTTTATTCTTGCAACACAAGAAACTGATATTTTCGGCAAATCGAAATTGAAATTGGAGAAAACTAGCTTGCGACCTCGAGCATTTATAGTTCAATCACAAGAAGCCTCGCATAGAATCTCTAATTTGTGGGCTATAGACCAAATTCGAAAAGCCGTCGATCGGGGTGAGCGCTCAACTGCTGTACAGATGGCGATGGCATATCGAGTAGTTTCGCCTGTGAGTGGTGCGACAGTGCTTGCATCAGATGCTGATTATCAGCGCTTTGGATTGCATCGCGATTTTGGACGAGTATACAAACTAAAAACTTATAAACGACGAGCCTTTGATGGCTTCAAAGAGTCTGAAAACACAAGCGCCGTTTCAACTGCTATGCCAGCACCCTCAGCAGCCATTGAAAGCGGTAGCTTTGATGATAAGAATTATCTGGAGGGACAAGCTCCTATGCTCCAGGGTGCCACCAATGGTAGTATTGGACCGCAAGCAAGTGATGCTACTGCGATTGTTGGAGTCAACACTCCAGGAACGGTTCAAGTGGAGCCGAGCTTCAATCAAGACTTGGTTAAGCAGCTATCGTTCAGCTTTATATGCTTATTGGTTGGAGTGTTTTTGTTCGGTAAAAGACTTTTTGCCAATTTAAAAAAAATGATGCCGAAAGGCATAAGCTGATACAGACATGAATTATGCTGCTCCGCGTCGCTTTGTTTTGTGACCCGAAGCAGATGTAGTCTTACGTTTTGTCCCTGCCCTCGATTTAGTCCTTGCTCGCGCAGCGCTTGTTCGTTTCGCGGGCTTGGATTTCTTTTCTGTATCTTTTGATCTTGAGCGTCCATCAATCCTATCGACACTTGCTTTTAATGCTTCGAACAAGTTGACTACTCGTTTTTCGCTTTTATCAGGTTTAGCTTCTTCGACAGGTTCTCCTTCGATTTTGGCATCAATTACCTTTTGAAGTGCCTCTCTATAGTGGTCTTCATATTCTTCGGGAGTGAAATCTTTGCTGAGCAAGTCTATCAAGCTATTTGCCATGCTAAGTTCTTGTTTGGAAAGTTTCGATTCGGGTATCTCAGGCGCTTCTTCCAGACGCAATTCGTCTTGCCAGAGCAAAGTAGTTAATAATAATCGCTCGTCACTGATACGCAGTGCGCATAAGCGCTTGCGACTTCTCATTGCTATTCTTGCAATAGCAAGCTTTTGTTTGCCTTTGAGAGCTTCGCTAAACAATGCAAAAGGTTTTTTGGCGCTTGTATCTGGTTCTAAATAATAAGTTTTTTCGAAATAGATTGGGTCAACTTGTTCGGCCTCTACAAAAGCCTGCACATCAATCAGATTTTTGCTTGGAAGGGGCAATTGTTCAAAATCGTTTTCGTCGAGAATGACATATTGCCCTTTTGAGTATTCATAACCTTTTGATATTTCTTCCCACTCAACTTTTCGCTCGCACGACGGGCACCAGCGCATTTCTTTGATGCGAGTCTGGCACTTGTCGTGAAGCTGGTGAAAGGAAATGCTTTTGCTGCTGGTTGCCGAATACAATTTGATTGGAATATTGACCATCCCAAAACCTATTGCTCCAGACCAAATAGCGCGAGGCATATCAGTTCACCTGCATCAAATCGGAAAGATCGTCTGCGTGCTCTTCTTCTTTTGCAAGAATTTCTTCAAGCATGCGACGAGTCGTGGGGTCTTTGCTGTTCACATATTCAATCATTTCGCGATAAGAGTCGATTGCAATCCGCTCAGCAATTAAATCTTCTTTGATCATATCTTGCAGACCGCGACCTTCTTTGTATTCTGAATGACTGAACTTGGTCAGATTATCTGGGTTCAAATCTGGTTCTCCCCCCAATTGTGTTATGCGCAAAGCGAGCTTATCAGCGTGGTCTTGCTCTTCATTAGCGTGTTCCAAGAACTCAGCTGCAACAGGTTCTGAATTAAGCCCCTTAGCCATGTAGTAGTGTCTGCGATAACGCAAAACGCACACTAGCTCGGTGGCAAGCGCTGTTTGCAGCAATTTGACGACTACATCGCGATTGGCGTTGTATCCTTCAGTGACTGCACCTTCTTCAATGTGTCTTCTTGCCTTTTCGCGAAGCTCTTGCACATTGGTCAAGAAATGTTCTTCAGTTGACATTGGTTCTTCCTCTTGTTGTTAAGCACACTCTAAATAGGAATAAATGCGTTTTTGAATTTTGATCCGAGCTCTAGCTATTCGCGATTTGACGGTACCTAATTCGGTATCAGTCAAATGGGCAATTTCTTCATAAGAGAGACCGTCTACATCGCGCAGCATTGCTGCGGTGCGAAACTGTTCTGGAATACTTGAAACCGCTTTTTCGAGCACATCACTCAACTCAAGTGAAAGCATTTTACTCTCGGGCTGTTGCGAACTATCAGCAATTTCTCGAATAGGCTTTGCCGTGCCATCCTCAGTCGCGACAGGTTCATCTATTGAGACTACCTGGAAACGCGGCATTTTGCGCAGTTCGTCATAATAAAGATTGGTCACTATTTGCTTTAGCCAGGATTTGAATGCGCGCGGGTCTTTTAATTGATAGATTGAGCGCCAAATTCGAATATTGGTTTCCTGAATCAAATCTGAATAGTCTTTAAAACCTGGTACCAATTTATGCAAGAAATGCACAATGGTCCAGCGATGTCTTTGTAATAAATGTCGCAGTGCAATTTCGTCATTGCGCTGACAGGCAAAGATCAATTCCGGGTCGGAAAGGTCGGTGTATGATCTGGATAGTGACATAAAAGGTCTCCCATTCTAGGTGTTTGCACACTTAGGATTCTTTTCCTCATCGCCTTTTGAATTTTCGGGGGATTCCAGTTTGCGCGTTATCCAGCCTATGAGCGCGTTGGCGGCCGTTAGTATGACAGTTGTGGAAACAGCTAATAGAAGCTTATTCATCATTGTTTTGCCTGCCCCTCGATTATTCTTTTCTTGCGATTATTAATTGACATAGCACAGATATATTGTCTGATTGCCTGGAATTAAATAGAAAAAGCCCAGACTGGCTGGGCTTTTTCAAATTTAAAACGCAGAAAATTCTAGAGCTTGGTGCAGAAGTCGTCCAATTGTTTTTGAGCTTCTTCTTTGGCCATTCCATATTTTTCTTGTAATTTACCGGCTAGCTTGTCGCGTTCGCCTTCGATCAAAAGTAGATCGTCGTCTGTTAGTTTAGCCCACTGTTGTTTGACTTTACCTTGCACCTGTTTCCAGTTGCCTTTAACTAGATCCCAGTTCATATTTACACCTTACCTTAGGAGCGTGGCTCCACTTTTTCCTCTGTAACACAATTTATTTCGTTAGCTTTAGCATTTTTGAAAATGTTTTCTGCTACTCTCACTTGCTCGCCGTTATCGGTGTGAACAGCAATCAAAATTTTGCCACCATCAATAACGCGACCTTCATATTGTTTGGCCTCGATTTCTGGAATTCCCATTCCAACAAGACCACCCGAAAGTCCACCAATAGCGCCACCAACAGCAGCACCACTGAGCGCCGCCATCATTGGTCCGGCTGCGATCACGGGGCCAAGTCCAGGAACGGCTAACATACCAGCTCCCACAAGCCAACCGAGTGCGCCACCAAGTACGGCGCCAGTTCCAGCACCAGTAGAAATACCTTCAGGTGCTTTACTGTGTTTTTCAAAACCGGCTGTACGATAGTTATTTGCGTCAGGCATCAATATAGAAATATCGTTATTGATAAATCCGCTTGATTTAAGACCATTTACCACCATTTCGGCTTGTGGAATATCGGAGCATAATCCTATTACTGCTGTTGACATAGTTGTCCCCCTTTTATTTTGCGACAACCTCAAGCTCGCTTGCGACGTTCGAATCGCCAGCGCATGCTTTGGCTGCATTCACTAATTTGTCTGCCTCGTCATTGCTTCTTACGGGACCTTTCAAGGTAACATGACCGTCTTTAACGATGACTTTTGCGTTTTTTGCGTAAGACGACAGCGATTTGTCGTCAACCAATTTTCTGCGGATATCTTTGGCTAATTTGATGTCTGATTTGCTGTTACCAGCATCAGCTGCATTTACAGCCGATTTTTCTTCGTGGCCTTTGTTGCGCGCAGTGTTGTCACCTTTCTCTTCATCGGCATAGGCTGCACTGGTTGATAACAGAATAACTACTGCAAGCAATTTATCTAAATTTTTCATTGTGATTCTAACTGCCTCCTTGGGCATGGAACTTCCGCGACAGTTTAAGAGCTAGCGCGGAAGTTTCCAAGAAATGTCATACTCAAACGTCTTAATCGACACGAATGCCTATTCTGGCGCGTTTGTTATTGATAATGGCCACGTCTTTATCCATTCTTGTTGCCACTTTATCTAGTCGAACAGAAATTTCTTTGGCTTTGCTTGGCTTCAGTTCTCCGTTTTTCATGTATTTGGTCTGTTTAGATTTGATTTCGTTCAATTCTTTTTTCAATTCAGCTACATATTTCGAAGACAGTCTGCCTGCCTTGTATTCATCATCAATTCGGCGTTCTAGTGAAACTCTTCTGTAGTCGAAGTCGTTTACGAGTATCAAATTTCCGTCTTGCATCACAAATCTTCCACCTACAAGTGGTGTAAGTGCAGGCAAATGCGCTATAGCAACAATTTCATCGTTGACTGCATTTAGAGAATTAGCTACTGCAAAAGCTTCGTTGAAGGTAAATATACCGTCAGAATTTTTATAGCGGGCTTCAAGATTTATAACATCATCAAGCTTCGCTTTTAGACTGCTTCCTTCTGCTGCAGAAATTTCACCGCGTTCGATTGCTCTGTTTACTGTGTTTTGCAAATCGAGAATGCGCGCGTCTATTGATGTTACGAGCGTTTCAGTAGCTGGAGCCACGACAACGTCTACGATGCGACCATTTGAGTCTACGCTGGCTACCATTCTGCCTGTGCCCTGATCTACGAATACCATGCCAAATGAAAGTGGCTGTCCGTCAATAAGTCTGGTGGTGGGGTCATATACGCCACGTGTTTTTCCCGTAAGTGGATCGACTACGACGTAACTTGCGCTTGGTAGTAGAGAATATTCTCTTACTACAGTAGTCGCTGGTGTGGAAACAACGACTGGAACTGGGTCTGTCACCACCGGAGCTGGTTCATTCGTTGTGTATGTTGTTGTTCTAACGATTGTCTCTTCTGCATTGATCGGGCTTGCTGTGAATGCCACCAGTCCTACCAATAGAGGAAGAGACGCAAGTGTAAGGTATTTCATGGTTTGGTCCCCTTATTCTTCATCCTCTCTAGATTTTGAAAAATTTGCTTTCGTGAAGACGCGGGCAAAAATTTCCTGATTTTTATGTAGCATATGGCGTGTAAATCGCCGTACGGGTCACAAGCACAAATACGCTGTGCTACAAAAATCTCAAAATGGGAGGGCCTGATTATGACTGCTGCGGCTGAAAGACCAACAAAAAAAGAATCAAAAATCCAGAGCGAAGATCGTTATAAATTTGTTCTTGAAGAAGCAAGAACTGTTTTGCCAGGACTTCAAGCTTTGTTTGGTTTTCAGCTTATTACAGTCTTCAATCCAAAATTCGACAAAATGCTTGTTTTAGATCAACAGTTATATTGGATCGCCTTATTGTTGATTTCAGTAGCCATGTGTTTGTTGATGACTCCAGCTGCTTATGACAGACAAACAAAATGTCATCACGATCCAAAACATTTTGAACGTGTTGCCACTGGATTGATAACGTGCGCTCTGTTTCCATTTATGTTGGCAATGAGTATTGATGCTTATATAGTTACTCGTGAAATGTTGCATCTCGAGTGGCTAGCTTTAGCGACTGGTACAATCTTGTTTTGTATCTTTGGTGTATTATGGTACGGTTTTCCTTTATATATGAATGCCACCCATAATTTTGACAAACACACACATTAAACTAAGAATTCAACCGGACGCTGAAGCAGTTGCAAATGCTGCCGCCCAAATGATTTTTGAGCGAGCTGATCAAAGTCAAGATAGATTTAGTATATGTTTGTCTGGTGGATCAACTCCAAAAACTCTTTATCAAATACTTGCAAGTTCGCTTTATTCGCAGCGATTTCCCTGGAAGCGAGTACATTGGTTTTTTGGAGATGAACGTTTTGTTTCGCAGGATGATGCGATGAGCAATTTTAAAATGGTGCGTGAAGCGATGTTTGATCATGTTCCAATTCCAGAAGAGAATATTCACGCAGTAAACACGTCTTATCCCGCTGCCGCTGAAGCAGCTTTCGATTATGAAAAGCGTTTGCAAGCTTTTTATGGCTCAGAGCAATTATTACCGGACAAACCAATCTTTGATTACACATTAATGGGAATGGGTGACGATGGGCACACCGCATCTTTGTTTCCGGGCACTGAAGTTTTGAATGAAACTGTCAAATGGTGCGATGCTGTATGTGGTGTCAAAGCAGAAGACAGAATAACTTTGACTTACCCTGTGTTGAATTCAAGTCGGGTGATGATGTTTCTTGTAGCGTCAGCGAACAAACGCCCGGTCTTAACTAAGATTGTCGGTGGCGACAAGTCTTATCCTGCTGCTCGCGTAAAACCTTGGGGTGAGTTGATCTGGCTAGTAGATCAGGAAGCTGCACCAACTTCAGACTGAACATACATATACTGGATACAGGGTCATGTGTCACGTGTCACGTGTCACGTGTCACGGGATCCGTTAAATTGATTTAGCTGGTTGTAACGCCCAATGTATCGAACTCAGGACAAGCTTTTCCAGTAGCGTCCGTCGCGAGTGAGCAAATCATCGGCGGTCTTCGGACCTGACGAGCCTGCAGCGTAATTTGGAAAGTCTTTGGGTCTTGAATTTTTCCAGTAGTCGAGAACATTATCGATAGCTTGCCATCCAAGTTCTGCGGTGTCGCCACGTTGAAAGAGCGTAGCGTCGCCAATCATGCAATCGTATAAGAGAGTCTCGTAGCCTGTGTTGACCGCTTGTCCAAAATACTGTTTGTAGTCGAATGTCATTTTGACCGGGCTTATTGCAATATTGGGTCCGGGAATTTTGGCATCTAATGAAATAGAGATGCCCTCTTCTGGTTGAATATTGATTATGACCTGGTTCGAGCGCACATTGGTGCAGTCTGCTTGTTGGAACAATGAAATTGGTGCTTTTTTGAAAGTAACTACAATTTCGGAGCGTTTTTGGGGCAGCGCTTTTCCGGTTCGGATATAGAATGGAACTCCTGCCCAACGCCAGTTTTCTATATTGAATTTCATGGCGACAAAAGTTTCTGTATTCGAGTCGGGGCGCACTTTTGGTGATTGGCGATATGCAGGAACTGATTCACCTTTTATCGTACCGGGTCCATATTGGCCTCGCACTGCACGTAGTACCACGTCGTCTCCATCTATGGGGCGAAGACATTGCAGAACTTTTGCTTTTTCGTTGCGCACTGAATCTGCCGCAAAAGAGGTAGGAGGTTCAATTGCAGTCATGGTAAGTAACTGCAACAAATGATTCGGCACCATGTCACGCAGAGCACCAGCATTGTCATAAAAGTTGCCTCGATTTTCAACGCCGACAACTTCAGACACGGTTATTTGCACGTGGTCGATGTAACGATTATTCCAAAGCGGTTCTATAAGACCGTTTGCAAAGCGAAAAACCAAAATGTTTTGAACAGTCTCTTTGCCAAGATAGTGATCTATTCGATAAATTTGACTTTCTTCAAGAGAGCTCAAAAGACTCGCATTTAACGCTTTTGCAGACTGCAAATCTTCGCCGAATGGTTTTTCTACAATAACGCGGCGCCACTTTCCATCCACTTCTTCAGTAAGTCCAGCTTCAGCCAGATTATGGACTATAGATGCAAAATAATCTGCTCCAGTTGCCAGATAAAAAAGAACATTTCCTTTTGCGCCGACAGCTTTATCTACTTCGGGAAGTTTTTCTGCCAGTTTTTGATAGATATTTTTGTCGTCGAAATTGCCCTGAATGTAGTGGATGTTACTTTTGATCTTCTCCCACTTCTCTGGGACAACTGCTCTGGTAGCGTATTTGCCCAGGTCTTCGGTTAGATCTTTGCGAAACTGCTCAGAATCTTTATCTGCTCGTGCAATACCTATGATGGCGAAGTTATCGGATAATAACTCCGCTTCTACAAGATTGTAGATTGCTGGAACAAGAAGACGTTTGGTCAAATCGCCTGCAGCACCAAAAACTACAAAAACGCAGGGATCCGCTTTGGGATGAACTCCGGGCGCTTGTGCACAACTAGGGTCAGGACTTAAGAGCTGGCTGTTCAACGTGACCTCCAAACTGGTTACGCATTGCGGAAAGTAATTTTTCCCCGAAGCTGTGATCTTGACGCGAGCGGAATCTGGTGAAGAGTGAGGCCGCCAAGACGTTTGCAGAAACGCCTTCTTCGATTGCAGCTTGCACTGTCCATCTGCCTTCGCCAGAATCTTGAACGCTTCCTGTGAAATTAGAAAGCGATGGATTTTCAGTAAGAGCGCGAGCACTCAGGTCGAGCAGCCATGAGCCAACCACACTGCCACGTCTCCAAAGTTCAGCCACTGATTCTAACTGAAAATCGAAATTTTCTTTCTGGTCTAAATTGCCTGCGTTTTTCAAAATATCGAATCCTTCGGCATATGCTTGCATGATTCCATACTCAATTCCGTTGTGGACCATTTTGACAAAATGTCCAGCGCCAGAAGGACCGCAGTGAAGGTAGCCTTTTTCAGCGGTGCCGAGTTTTTCTGCACCGGGTGTGCGGTCGATATTTCCTATGCCTGGTGCTAAGGTCGCAAAAATAGGATCGAGATATTTTACTGCAACTTCAGGTCCGCCAATCATCAAACAGTAGCCGCGCTCTAAGCCCCATACACCACCAGAGGTGCCAACATCCAGATATTGAATGCCTTTTTTGCCTACTTGCTCGGCACGAACAGAATCTTCTTTATACATCGAGTTGCCGCCATCGATTATGATGTCGCCAGCTTCGAAATGTTTGGCGAGTTCGTCAACCATATCTTGGGTCGCCTGTCCGGCTGGAACCATTACCCACGCGCATCTTGGCTTCGAGAGCTTCTTGGCAAGATCGGCTATATCTTTAGCACCAATTGCACCTTCTTTTTCGAGTTCTTTTACTTTGTCAGGGGTGCGATTGAAAACCACACATTCATGCCCGTTTTTCATTAGACGGCGCACGATATTGGCGCCCATGCGACCAAGGCCTATCACTCCGATCTGCATTAGCTTCTCCTCCTTCGCCTGCAAAGATTCGAATTTTAGCACTGCAAAGCGCTTAGAGATCCAGCTCGGCTAATGATTTAATGCTTTGGTGCGCGTTTTGACGTTGTGGAGCGTTTCCATCTCTAATAACGAGAGCCGTTTGCAGTCCCGCCTCGGCTGCAGCGTCCAGCTCGTCTACGATATCGCTCAAGAAAAGTATTTTCTCTGGCGTGAAGTCTAACGCTTGACTAATGGTTTTATAACTGGTCGCTTCTTTTTTGCCACCACTTGTAGTATCGAAATGCGAATCGAGATACTTGCTCATGTCTCCAAATTTAGTATAGGTAAAAAATATTTTTTGCGCGCCAATGCTGCCAGAAGAGTAAATGGAAATGTTTTTGCCATCTTGATCCCAGGATGATAGTGCGTCTGGAACATCGGCAAATAATTCAGACATTAAAACGCCACTGTCGTAGCCGTCTTTCCAAATAATGCCCTGCAATTCTTTTAAACCGGTAGCTTTGATATCTGCGTCCATCAATCGATTTACTTCGGACAAAACGACCTGGATTGGATCGCCTGTTGCAAGCCATTCTTTGCTGTTTGTAAAACCGGCATCGCGCGCCATGAAATCAACAGCTTTAATAACTGCAGGGTCATCAAAATTCTTGTTCAAAAAATCGCTTGCGTATCTGCGTGCAAAGGGAAATAGCACGTCGTATACGTAAGAAACTGGCGATACAGTGCCTTCAATGTCGAGCAGAACAGATTCTACCTGGCTTAATTTCATTTGGGCACCGAATTGAAGCAAAGTGGTGAATAGAGTTTGTCGACAGCGTCTTCCATATAGTGAGGCGCCCAGCCGGACGAGTCTTGGAATAATCGAATTGTTTTTATGCTTTTTTCTTGGCACAAATTGAACCAGTGTCTGGTCCCTTTTGGTACATTTATAAGATCGCCTGCTTCCATTTCAACCGAGAAGACTGGCGCTGTTACCGGGTTGATGTGAAAAATACCGCGTCCAGAAATTACAAATCGCACTTCGTCTTCAGAATGAGTATGCTCAACGCAGAATTTTGCAAGCATCGCATCAAGGCCCGGGGTCTCGGGCGAGACATTGATTACATCAGCTGTAACGAAGCCACCGCGTGAAGAAAGCATTTCAATTTCGGGTTTGAATATTTCAAGAATTTCTTCATTTGAAACCGATTGAGATTGAAGTCTCGACTCCACATCCCAGTGTTCAAACCACATGGAATAAGGCTCTACGTATGCTTTTATCTCAGCGGGGTCGGTCAGAGTGAGTGATTTTTCTGGAACGTTCAGTTTTGCCATAAGTTACCAGCCCGATTTGAGTAAGACTTCAAACAAAAATTCGTATCCTTCGATATGTCTCTTAGCTTCGCTAAGGTCTTTGCCCCAGCTGTACAGTCCATGACCGGCTATGAGAAAGCCTTTTGGTAGTTTGTCATAGTTTTGATCGACGATGCTGGACAATGCCACCATATCTTGCGAATTAGCAAATATGGGCAATTTTATACATGTTTCGTGCGTGACTTTCACGCCATCGAGATTAATAGCTTTGATCATCTCAAAGCCTTCAATCTCAAGAAATTGTTTTGAGCAATATTTTTTTGATAAAATCGTAGATGCGACTGAGTGAGTATGAAGAACTGCTCCCACACCTGGTTTTGACGCAATTGTTGTATGTAATAAAGTTTCGGCGGACTGCTTCAGGTCGCCGTCTTGAGAATCGATTATTTCGCCATTGGCACCTACTATGACAAAGTCATTTTCGCCAAGATGTTCTTTGTCTTTGCCGCTTGCCGTAATCAATAAATTGAGCGGGTCTTTGCAAAGAACGACGCTGTAATTGCTCGATGTAGCAAGAGACCAGTTTTTGTTATAAAACAAATGAGACAAAGCAACAATGTCGGCTTTGCCTTGGTTCAAGCTGATGTCTGTTTGTCTGAAGTCGAGCATAATCCCTGGCTCCATTTGAGTCCAAAGATCCTACCATAGTAATTATTTAGTCCAACTCGGTTTAATGTTCGACAGTTAAAACAACCTTTCCGCTGGTCTGACGTGTTTCAAGAAGATTCTGTGCTTTGCCAGCTAATTGAAGAGGAAAAGTCTCGCCGATTCTTAATTTAAGCCATTTTTGCTCAATGCCTTCAAGGACGGCATTTGCTCTCATCCGCATTTCAGCGCCATCTTGTATAAAGCAGCCAAGAGACCCGCCGTGAAGAGTTATTGATTTTTGTTGCAAAATGTTTGGCGAGATTGGCTCGGCGCGTCCGGAGGCTGAGCCGTAAATTGTGATGTGACCTCTCGTGCGAACAGCTTCAAGATCTTGCATAAAAGTGGTTTTGCCCACTCCATCTATGATGTAGTCGACCCCTTTAGCGTTGGTGTATTCCTTGCATGCCTGGACAAAGTCTTGCTCTGTGTAAATAACAACTTTGTCGCATCCTGCTTCGCGAGCAAGTAAGGCTTTGTCTTCGCTTGATGTGGTTCCAATTATTTTTGCTTTTAGATGATGGCTCCACTGGCAAAGCAATAGTCCCATTCCGCCTGCAGCTGCGTGAATGAGAACAGTCGAGTCTGGGGTTATTTTGTAGAATTCGAAAATCAAATAGTGGGCAGTCATTCCTTGCAATGGAAAGGCAGCGCCTTGCTCGTATGAAAGTGTTTCTGGAAGTGGAATCAAAAGATCTGCACAGACATTTGCATATTGACTGTATGCGCCTGAGCGGTGAGCACAAAATGCGACTCTGTCACCTTTTTTGAAATTCTTGACGTCGCTGCCCACTGCATCTATCACGCCAGCGCCTTCGCGACCGACAGTGTAAGGTGTCGGGACTGGGTAATTACCGCGTCTTTCGTAAATGTCGATAAAGTTGATTCCGGCAGCCATTATTTTTACTCGCACTTCATGCGGCTGTGGTGGCGCTAATTCTATTTCTTTGAACTGAAGCACAGAGTGGTCGCCAGTGCTTTCGGCCCGAATAGCGTGACATTTGATGGCTGTTTCAGTCGTTGTCATCTTCTTTTTCTTTTTCTCGTTCTTTTAAAATTGCTGCATAGTCGGGAGTGTGTCCCATTTCTTGTGCTTTCTTTTTGATTTCAGCGGCTTCGGCAATTTTTCCGACCTGCTGCAAATAATTTGAATAGCTAATGTAGAAATTTGCAAGCTCGAATTTGCTAATTTCTTTGTTTTTCTCTGCCAGTTTTATTGCTGTATCGATCGTTTTACCCGCATCATCAGGGTTTCCATAATCACGCTGCCATTGACCTAAGCGAAGGAGTGCTCGCAAATAGTCGATGTCATCATGAAACTCCATTTTTTTGTGTTTGGTGCAATAACCGCTTATGGCAAAAGCATCTTCGTATAAGCGTCTTGCTTTGATTTCATCAATGCGGTCCAATAACATTAGAAAGTCGGCTCGTTCGAGCTTCAATGGAGCCAGCCCGTGAAATCTGACACCATAGAGCTTTGTCAAAACCCGTTCAGACATGTCGAGTAGCTTGTATTCAAGCTCAAATGAATAGACTTCTTCAAGACTTCTTGCTACGGCAATGATTTTGGTTACCGAACCGGACCAGTTTAACCGGCGGTCGGACATATGAGTGCGGACCGTATCGCCTTGTGCTTCTAATTGCTTGATGTAATTTTCGGTCTCGGTGAGCATCTCTATTAGATGTCTACCGCGCTCTTCATACTCTTGTGTATAAAGATCGTACATTTTGTTTTGAAGTGCTTCTTGCTCTTTTATTTTGCCTGTTGCAACATATAGATTATTCAAACTGCGCATTGTTTCGAACTTGCGTGAAAAACCTCCTAAATTTTGATCGAGGTCTTTCATTGCTGCATTCATCAATTTTTCAGACAATCCATAATTTCCGCCGCTGGTTGCCCAGTTGCTTGCTGTCATCAACAACTGCCAATATGTTTTAGCTGCAGGTGAGCCGGGGTCTTCTTCTGGTCCGGGATACAAAAATAAAAACAAAAGCAATGCTATTAGACCAACGCTTGATAAGATACCGAGTTTGGTGCGTGACTCTTTGATTAATTTTCTGATAGCGCGAGGGCGACGACTATCTATAACTGTTTTTTGTTTGGAGGTTTGTACTGAGTTCTGCGAGCCACCAGACTTTTGTTGGGCAGACTCGACCATTTGATTGAGTTTAACTATGACTGTCCCAGTCTGGCTAGAAACAGGTGATGCACCGCTGTCTGGAAGAGCGTGTAAAACTTCGGACACTGTTTGATAGCGGTGATTTACTTTTTTCTCAAGACAGGTTTGCACTACTTGTTCTAATTCTTTGGATATCTTTACGTGCGGATTGGTTTCTCTAAACGGCGGTGCTTGCTCGTTCAAGTGCAGATTCATGGTATCCATGGGAGTGTCACCGGCAAATGGTGGCATGCCGGTCAAAATTTCATACATTACACAACCAAGAGAATAAATGTCGGATCTATAGTCAAGTTTGCTTGCTGTCCATTGTTCCGGGCTCATGTATAGCGGACTTCCAAAAATATCTCCGGTTTTGGTCAGTCCTTGTGAGGCTTCTCCGTCTGATGGAAGAATTTTAGCGATACCGAAGTCCACTATGCGCACAAGTACAGAACCATCGTCGTCTGCGGTGAGGACCAGATTCGCTGGTTTTAGATCACGGTGCACGATTCCTTTGTTATGCGCGTGAACAAGACCCCTGCAAATTTGTCTGAATATGTCGAGTGCCTCTGCTTCTGGAATTGGACCACTCATATCTAGAATCGAAGATAGAGAAGAGCCAACTAAATAGTCCATCACAAGGTAGGCTTCGCCTGTAGAAGTGATACCAAAATCGTAAACAGTAATAATATTTGGATGTGACAAACTTGCAGCTGCTTTAGCCTCTTGCGAAAAACGCTGCACGCTGGTTGGATCTGATACCAGTTGAGGGTGTAGCAGTTTGAGTGCTACTATGCGCTCCATGTAAGTTTGTTTGGCTTTATATACGGTGCTCATTCCGCCTTTGCCAAGTACAGACTCTATAAGATATTTGTCTGCAAACACTTTGCCAATCAGAGCTTCGGTAGCGATTGGCACTAATTCAGTATTGTCGTCAGGACAATAGCGAATATCTTCTGAGAATCTGCGCGCGCAGTTTAGACAGAAAACCTTTTCCGATTTGCCCGAATTAGTCATGTTCGACCTGGAGCCCTTTTTTATCCTTCAGCATGCACATTCTACTTGAGATATAGAGAAGTATGGAATATTCCGCTGAAATGGGAATGTCAAGCGTTCATGACAACTCGTTTCGAGTAACGTTTAAGGTATCATTTGTTGGTTACTGGGGGGTGGCATACCAAATTGAAAAATAAGACATTCATATGTCTTGCGTCGATCGGCTTTGTTTTTTTACTAAGCGGCGCAGCTGAAGCTAAGCCGTCCAAAGAATATATCGATATTCAGATTACTCCCGCACGCAATCTTCAAGCAGAGGCTAATAATGAGCTTCGAGCGGACGCTGCTGAACTTGCAGACTTGCTTAATATCAGACCTGTAGTCGAGATGTTGCGCACCCATCAGCGTTCTGGCAAAGACATGGCTGATGCCCCCAAGGCGTTACAAAGCGCCAGGCTAATGTGTTTGTGGCGAATGTTCGTTGCATCGGAAGAAGTTCGCAAAGTGGTGGCGCAAATAAATTTCGACATTGCAGTAAACAATGTGCATTTAGAAACGCTGAACAATCGAAAAAGATTGACCAACAACTTGATCAATACTTTCAACTTTACTCAAAACGGTGTGCTTGGCATAGTCAAAAACTCGTTAGCTATAGGCGCTGTCTACCCCATCTTTCGTCAAGAAATAGCAATGACCAGTTTTGGAATGAGTGGCTGTTTGCCAATCATAAATATGTATGCACCAAACCTTATTTATCGCAAAACCACTGATGGTGCCAATATGCTTTCGCACGTTACTGATCCTGGTTATAAACCTGCGTATGCCAATCAAAGTTATTTGTGGAAATACTTCAATTCTCCTATTCCTGGAAAAGGGTCGAATGAGCCCAGACGCGAAATAATCTTGAAGCATTGGGAAGCGCTCAAAGGGCTTTCTGCCTCAAGCGAAAAACAACGAGACCTTATGGACGGTACCAATGAAAAGACTCGTCTTGAGGGAATCAAAACTGTGAGTCAGAGGATTGAAATTTTGCACGACTTCAAAACACATATCGAAGAATTCGATGGAGCTTTGTTCGAGCTTCATCAAGCAGTTACTAATGTTCAAGCTGGAGAGAAATAATGATTGCCCGCAAAATAAAAGGTATTTTTCTTGCTTTTATTATTTTGTTTATGCAGTTTAGTGTGTTGAATAAACCTGTATATGCTCTGGATAGAATTCAGTTGGAAGGTCAAGCTGTTTCTCTGACTCCAGGAGCAAAAGAGGCTGCAAACTTGCTAGGTATTTTGCCCAAAGTAGAGCGTTTGATGCAGCTTAAGCAGTTGCGACAGGCGCATGAAGCAGCGCCGTTAACCGATGAGGAGCTTGGTCTAAAGGTTGATGTGCTCGATAAAGTACTGGGAGCTTCTATGGAGGTTCGCATGGTATCAGGTCGAATTGACCGCGATTTGTCCTGGGCATTCGCTGGTCAAGGAGCGCTTAATGCTAAACAACAAAAAATCTTGAACTCTATATTTACGCTTAACTTTATGCAAATCGGTGTGCTTGGCGTTTTGTCCGGACCAGCTTTCTTGAATGGACGTGGAGCGCTTGGGTCCGAATTATTGCTTTTGGCAAGCAGTATCGGTCTTTGTTTGTCGATGCTTGCTTTTGCTCAAACAAATATTGGTTATAAAAAACCGGTTGATGGCGATGCTACTATTTTGACGGATGTGTTCAAAATTCAAAAACCGGTTGCGACCGATCATGAATCTAAACTGGTAATAAAATATCTTGACTCCGTTCCGCCTGGCGCTAGAGATGGTAAAACTAGGTCTCAGACTTTGGTAGATAACTGGAAGAAAGGAAAATATTTGCGCACTATGTCTGAGCCAAATTTGGAAAAACTTTCAGCCGTGGTGCCACAAGGTAAAAAGTACAAGATTGGAGCAGCTGAGTTTAATAGAAGAATTCGTATGCTTTTTGATACTCAATACACAATCGAGCTGTTCCATGAAGAATTAGTAGAGTTGCTTCGGGCTGCGGAAATTAGCTAATGAAAAAACTATATACATTTTTGGTTTGCGCTATACTCGTCACCACCTATTCTGTCTTGCAAAGTCGAGGTGCAGTGCGGGGTTCACGCATTGTACATTTTGTGGCGCTCAAATACAAATCGACCACTAGCGATGCTGAAAAGGTTGCTTTGCGATCCAATTTTAAAGCCTTGAAGAAAAAAATTCCCGTAATCGTTTCGATTGAAAGCGGCGAAAACAACAGTGTCGAAAAACGCAATAAAGACTTTACTGATGCTTTTGTAATTAAATTCAAAAACGAAAAAGACCGCGATGCATACTTGAATCACCCAGAACACGTCGCCTTTAAAAACAAAAATTTGTCTCTGGTAGACGACGTTTTTGTAATGGATTTCTGGAGCAAATAGTTCTAGCGATTTAGCTCAAACCATCGCTGAAATTGAAAAATACACCATCTGGATCGTATTTGGCTCTCATTGCTTGCAGCTTTTCCAAATTGGTTTTGCTGATTGCTTTTTCCACATATTCAGGATGAGCTACAGTATCTGATTCGGATATGTAGTGCCCTTTGATTAGTGGTGCCATGTTTTTCATACAGGTGTTATGCCATTCGATTTGTTTGGCATCGTCCTCGGCTTTTTCCCACATTGTCCAGGGACCGCCATATAGTTTTGCGTGCATCGAAAAGCAAGCGTCACTTGGTGGCTCTGGATTTTTGCCGGTGAATATAGCAAACATATAAACAGTCTTAGGATCGGCTTTGAGGAAATGTTCTTTGTTTGCTTTGAACACTTCACTAAGCGGAGCATCGAAGAAACAAGCGTCTACTTTCGCGCGTAAACCATCTGGCCAAAGGGCTCCAGAAGCATCGAAGAGTTGCGGGAAAGTGCATGGTTCGGCAATCGATTTCTTGATTGCTTTTGCAAGTAGCGGGCAACTGTCGAGTACTTGAAGTTCGTATCTGGCATTGTCTTCGTTGTCTGCAAACATTGTAGCGGTCACAAGGGCAACCTTGCCATTAGAGTCTTTGCACTGGTCGGCAATATCGTCTGGCGCATGCACAGCAAACAAACTCAGTTCGATACTTGAAGGCATTTGACTGGCGAGAGGTCCAAGCCACTCAGCTATTTTTTCTATCTCATTGTAAGGATAGTAATAAACGCTAGAAGTAATGGCTTTAGGAAGAGGGAAACACTTTAGATGGTATCTTGTGCAAACGGCAAAGAATCCAGGACCAGATCCACGAGCAGCCCAGAAGTAGTCTTGATTTTCTGTGGCTGAGGCGGTGATTTTTTTACCTTCTGCAGTCACCATCTCGATTGCTTCAAGCGCTTCGTAACCGTGGCCCCAGCTACCTTGATTCCACGACATGCCACCACTCAGAAAATAGCCCGAAAGTTTTACCTGAGGACAATGTCCTGTTGGGAATGACAATCCGACCTTGTTTAGCTCTTCTTGAGCTTGTCTGTTGCTTATGATTGGCTGCAAAACTGCACGTTTTTTTTCTGCATCGATAGAAATAACTTGATTCATATTAGTCAAGTCAAGCATGATGCCACTGTTTCTTACAGATGGTGAGCACCAGTTGTGTCCGCCACCTTTAATTGCCACCTTAACTTTGTTTGCTTTAGCGTATTTTACGACTGCGACTACATCGTCTTCATCTAACGCTTGTGCCACCATTTGCGGTCTTCTGTTCGTGGGTCTCAGACGGTTCCACAAACCGCCCACTACTGCCGCGTCGAAATTATCGTCTTTGCCAGTGAATATTTTTCCCTTGAAACCGTATTTGGTTTTGAGCAATGCAGCATCTAATTTTATTTTTTTGCTGGAAGCAGCAAGTGCATTTAAATCGAAAGTTTTAAGCGCCACAAATATGGAGCCAGCTGCTGCTATTCCTTTGGTGAGAAACAGACGGCGGCTGATGCCACTGACTGTAACCTCGCTTAAATTGTTGTTTTCTGTATTGCTCACAGTTGGACCCTTATAAAGAGGAGTAATCAGTTAAGAGTCGCAATTGTATATAAATTGTTGTAAGCAGCGCATTAAATCGCTGCTTGGCAATAGTCGGGTTAGGCTGTCTGTAAACTGTCTATTGGATCTGTTGAAGCTTGCTGCGGTGAGGTCACCGTGTCTAGCAGCTCGCGCACAGCAGATACAAATTCATCAGGTGAAACGCGCCCTTTAGTCATATGTCTTGTAATGCCTAAAGTGAGTTTTCGTCTATCTGCTTCAGTAAATTCTTCTCCCGAATATACAATTAGTGGCACAAGACACTTATCTGACCCGCTGTTATTGAGCGATTCGACAAATTTGAATCCGTCCATTTGGGGAATTCCTACATCGAGTACAATCACATCTGGTTGAGTTGAACGTGCGATAGACAGTGCTTGAATGCCGTTTTCTGCTTCTAAGCAATGTGCTTTCAGTTTTTTCAATTGTGCCACAATGACCGCTCTTGTATCAGTATCGTCTTCGATTACAAGCACTTTGCGCTTGGGAATATCTATAGTGGCTCGCTCTACTGAGCGTATTAAGTTGGATTGATCGAAAGGTTTGACAAACCAGTCAAATACAACGGGTGGAGAGCATTCAAGGTCTTCTACGTTTCTGCCGGTCATGATGATAATCGGCAAGTCTTTAAGATGTTCTATTCTGCGTGTTTGTTCCATGATTTCAAGACCATTGCCGTCAGGTAAAAGCAGATCCATCAAAAGAACATCTGGCTTGCATCGGCTCAGTACTTGCAGTGCCTGTTCTTTGCAGGTTGCATGTTTGGTGGCATAACCTTCTTTATGTAGTCGCAATTTGAGAAACTGAATCAAATTCTCATCGTCTTCGACAATCATCACAAGCTTTTGGTCGCCTGTCTGCGTATTGTCTTCGGCTTTTTCTTCATTCTTGAGCATAGGTAATTCGAACCAGAATGTAGACCCGAGTCCAGGAAGACTGTGCATTCCGATTTCGCCACCATGTTGAGTTATGATAGCTTTGCAAATTGCAAGACCAAGACCAGTGCCTTCTTTGGGACGAGTGTCAGACGAGTCTATTTGTTGGAATTTTTCAAACAGTTTATTCTGATGCTCGAGTGGAATTCCAGGTCCTTCATCTGTAACAGAGAATCTGGCTCGTCCAAATTCATTCTCTTCGACCGTAATATTGACCAGATCTCCTTGTTCAGAATATTTGATTGCATTTGACAATAAATTGGTCAAAACCTGAAGTAAGCGTGATGCATCTGCTGAAAGAATCAAATCTGGATCTATCGTTGAAGACAACGTTACATTAGCACTGCGAGCCATTCCATCCATCAATTCGATACCGCGCGCAACGATTGACTGAGCCGAAACAGTTTCTTTGTGCAGTTCGAGTTTGCCTGCTTCAATCTTGCGCAAGTCTAAAATATCGTTGATGATATTAACCAGACGCTCTGATGAATTGCGAGCGATGCGGATCATTTCTTTTGCTTCGTCAGAATCAGGTTCGACAATTTCGTCGGCAACAAGACTCAAAGCTCCACGAATAGATGTAAGTGGTGTTCTCAATTCGTGCGAAACAGTCGAGTAGAATTCGTTGATACGTTTTTCTACTTCTTTTCGGTGTGTAATGTCTCTTGCAATAACTGAGATACCCTGGATGGTGCCAAATTCATTCTTGACTGGCGAAACTGCTTGTGAAACTTCAAGAGTGCTGCCATCTGCCTTGATTCGTAGTGTTTCAAAATCGTTGACCGATTCGCCGATGCGTACGAGATTCGATAATTCTTCAAATTCTTCTATCTTTTCTCCAGGAATAATCATCCTTATATTCGCCCCGATCATTTCTTCGGCTTTGTATCCATACATTCTTTCTGCGCCAGGACTCCACGAAATGATTGTGCCATCAAGGTTTTCACCGATGATGGCGTCTTGAGAGGCATTGACGATAGAGGTCAATTGTTTTGCCATCATTTCGGATTTTCTTCGATCTTGGATATCACGAACAAAAGCAGAAAATATCCAGCTTTCGTTGTCTTGATGTGGCGTCAACGTTATTTCAATCGGGACTTCTTGACCGTTTTTATGGAAAGCAGAAATTTCTGTTCGACGTTTGGTGAATTCGCGCTTCTCATCCAATGAGAGCATTGCAACGCGAGAATATCCGGTTATCGTATTTGGTGGCAAAGATATGAAAGCTGCAAGATTCGAGCCAATCGCTTCCTCTGCTCTCCATCCGAATATTTTTTCAGCCTGTTTGTTCCAGGTAGTAATTACTCCGTTTATGTCGGTCATAATAAAACCGTCTACAACCGAGTCTAATATTTCAGACAATTTTTGTTCGTTTGATGCTAGTTTTAAGGCTCTAGATTCAGCTAAATCCTTTGATTGTTCGTTTGTTTCCTCTATTTGTGCCCTTTGCATGGCCGCTAGTTTCAATTCATTTCTGCCGTTAAGGCATGCACTGATCAGAATGATATCTTCAAAAAGTACCCAGATTCCATGCTCAAGCGAGCGAAGAGGGTCTGAGTTCAATACTCCATAGACCGATTCAGGAATTAAAATGCCACGCAAAATGTGGTCGACGAGTACCATGCAAGAAGCGGTACAAAGAACGCGCCAATCGCGATAGAAGGCAAGAAATGCAAGTGAGCCAAAAATGTGGAAGTGAGTTTCTATACGTCCACCAGTCAGGTGAATGAGTAAAGCTGAAAACAGAATTTGGCTTACAGCTACAACATGTCTTGTAATCGCTTTACCAGGATACATGTAAATGCAATGCAAGGCGGGCAGTGTTATCAGCGCACCAAATGCAATGGCAAACCAGATATGTGGGTGTAGATAACTGGTTTTACCTTCCCACGCCAGCGGCGAAATGAACAACGTAATCAGAAAGCCAGCAGTCCACTGAATGATTAGTAGATTAGCAAACAATCGGTCGACTTTTATATTTGACTCAAGCAGCTGCTGGTCGAAAATTTCTTTTGCGCGTCCGTCGAGCTCGATTTGCGGATTTTGTGTAATAAACATATTTTTCAGTTCCTTACTAAATTTTGTTTTCGAACAGTGGACAACCAAAAACCCGACTGCAACTGGTTTTTGCTTTTCTTGAAGCGGATAGATTTTCGATAGCGATACTGCCCTGGCTGTCTCCTTCGTGTCCTCTGGAGGTCGTTATTCCTCCAGAAAAAACCAGTTTCCCGTCAGGGTCGTACAAAAATGTTTGTCCAGATGTGGTGGCATTGAATGATTTTGCAAGCATTCCATTCACATCGGTCTTGCGAGTACTATTTGGAATCTGACACGATAGTTGCCAGAGATACGATTTTTCCCAGTCAGGTTCAACCGTAGATGGTTTTAAAAATACAATCTGGCAATCCATATTGTGGTGGGTGCGAGACATTATTTTATTTAACTCATTGAGACTGGCTTTAGAACAGGGACAATAAGGGTGAATAAAAGTAACCAGGGTGAATTTCTTTTTGTTTCGGCTTAGTGCGCTTTTTTCGGGCCATAATTTCAAATCTTCCTCGTGATTATGCAAGCCTGAATTTGCGCTGTAGGCAATCAAGCCGTAATAACACAAGCCTATAAGACAAGCCCACAGCGCTAGAAAGAACCCAAAAGTTCTTTCTGAAATTCGCACTTGCAATTTCATGCGACGATTTTTCCTTTGTTCCAATTTTTCAAAATAGTCTGGATTTCTTCAGGTAATCCTTTGGGATCGAACGGCTTAGTAATCACACCTGCAGAGCCTAGATTCAAGTAATGCTCTACTTCTGTTTTAAAAGCTTTTGCTGTCATGAAAATGACTGGCGGCGCTGCATTTCCATATGTTTGCTTGATTATATTTAGAGTCGTGGGTCCATCCATTCCTGGCATCATTACATCAAGCAAGATCAAGTCAGGCTGATACTCAGTCAAAATATCGAGTGCTTCTTTGCCCGATTCTGCTAATTTAACTTCCCATGGCACTACGCGAGTCAAGACGAGTTGGGTGATTCGACGAATGTTTGCATCATCGTCTACTAATAAAACAGAAGATATGTTCATTTTTACCTCTAAGTGGCGAATTTCTTGCTTTGACGGACAGCCTTCTTCAGCGCTTTTTCAATCATTCCGGCAATTTGTGAAATGCCATCGAAAGACAAAGTGCCTGCAGTACCGTGAATTTTGTGTGCTTCCATTATGGCTTCCTTACCAAAGTCGCTCATCATGCAGGTTTCATTACTTTTTTCAATAGACGTGGCCAGTTTGCGCAGAAGTTCTGGCAGGTCGTGCAAATAAGCGTCTCTAATGTCTTCCATTTCACCATCGAGTTCTTCATCGAGGTCTGCGTCGTTGAAAATTTGTACTTCGCGATTTTTTTCTTGTTCACTTGCATTTATTGGAGGCTCGACCTGCATGTGCAGTTGTTTTCTTATCAAACGAATAAACTCAAAAGGATTAATCGGTTTTTGCAAAACGTGTTCTACACCAAGTAAATTTCGCATGCGTGTCTGTTTTTGGTTACTCAAAGGAATTCCCGACAACACTACAAAGGGAATTTCTACTCCGTTTAAGCGATGGTAATTGATCCAGCTCAATCCATCGCAGTCTGGCAATCTGTAATCAACAATGACAAGGGCGAATTTTTCTCGTCCAAGCCAATCGGTTGCCTCGCTGCCTGTGCGTGCTTCGACTGTAGTAAGTCCCTCATCGCGCAGATAAGCAGCGACCAGGGCACGAAAATATTGATCGTCGTCCAAAATTAGAACCGAGTCCATTGGCTATACCTTCTTGATGATTGAATGAGGGTCCCCATTTGCATTATCTAATCGCTAAGGCAAAACTGACATCACACGAAGGTGTGAAAGAGCTACCCCCGACGGCATGATTTTTGCCTGGCAGACAAACTTTGGTATGATGATTGGACTCTATTGTTTGAGAATTCGAGATATTGAGGATTAGTACATGAACTCTATTCTGGCGCTCTTTCTGGTACTGTGCTTTGCTTTGTTCGTCCCGGGTGATGCTTTAGCCAAAACCTGGACTATAGACGAAAGACAAGAGCAATTGATGAAAGACATCAATGCTGCTCAGGAGAAAAAAGCGCTCACCGATAAAGAGGGCGATAAATTACGCAAAATGCTTGCCAAAATAGCAAAGAAAAAGGCGAAATGGAAAACTGACAAAACCCGTGAATTGTCTCAAGATGAAACTTTGAAGCTAGAAGGCGACCTGAACGACGTAAGCGTTCAAATAAAGGCTCTTCAGCTGAACAAGCGTACCGAAGAGCCTAAAAAGAACTAGAACGACTAGCCTGGTCTAGTCATGGCAGGTATTTATCCAGGTCGTCATAAATGATGCCATTTGCTCGGTGAATTGATTTTCTTCAAGCAATAAGTGTTCGCTGTCGCCAATAACAAACAAAATTTTGTTTGGGCAGGTTACGTCGTTGAAAAGCTCGATTGTGCCTTCTGGCTTTACAAGCTTGTCTTTGAAGCCTGCAAGCATTAAAACTGGAGTTTTTTCAATCAACGCTGCTGCATCATAATTGCCTTTCATAAAATCGTTGAATTGTTTCAACTCTTTAGGCGTCATCTGCATGCGATTTGTTTTCTCTGCCATCCAGGTCTTTTGCAATTTAGGATCCTGGGTTGCGTGTTTAACAACAATCGGAGCAATATTCATCTTTTCGTCTTTATCAACAAGATAGCGGGTCCCGACTTTGAGAGTTTCAGAAAAGTTTGCATATCTTTCGTTTGATGGGACTGACGAAATCAAACCATCTACCAGTTGGGGATAACGTGATGTGGCTCTTAGAGCGATAGCTCCGCCCATCGATTCGCCAACCAAATAAACTGGCGTTCCAGGGTAGGCCTTGCGAATATTTTTGAGCGCATTTTCGATGTCTACAAGACAACCTTCAAAGTCACACAACGCTTTGTCGCCGCGATTTTTCATCCAGGCACCAAAACCACGTACGTCTACTGCATAAACAGCAAATCCGCGTGCAGCCATTCTGTTTCCAAAATCGGTGTAAGACTCGCTAGAAAAGCCAAGACCGTGTACACAAAGCAAGACTCGCTTTGGTTTATTTTCTGGTAACCAGGAGCGGTGAGGAACTTTTATAGTTGAGCTCCAGTGAGTTACTGGCTTTGCGTCGACTTTTGTCGCGCTTGCAAAAGGCATACTTAGTGCAAAACAAAGTGATAGAGCGATATTGAGGATGGTTTTATTCATATAGATGCGCAAATCTCATAGCCGTGGTGTGAAGCCGGGGCTCATTATGGCAGATTGACTACTTACATGTCTGATTAGCGGGTCCTGACTGTTGTCATAAGTGGAATGCAAATCCCCACTATTCCTAGTAAAATCCCGGTCAAATAATGTCCGGCAAGTGCCCCGGCACTTTGCGGTACATATATAAATAGAAAGAGAAGCAGTGTGATGTGATGATTGAGCAACATTCCCAAAAGGCATGAGCCAACTGCGATTGGAGCGATTTTTGGCCCGAATTTGTAATCTGCAGCGCGGTGAATGATTCTTCCAAGCAGATATCCGACAAAAATTTGAAATAAAAATCCGCCAAACGCCCCCTGCATGGTCACAAGATTGGCAAGCACAACGCCTGATGCCATTGCAACCACTACCAGACGGGTGAAAACAGCTACTGACAGTTTCATTACATGGCTTTCAAAGCGCCCGGCGCATTTTGGGCATCTGTTTCCCACTGCGCACTGCACGAAGCATTTGGGACAAATTAGGCAAGAACAATCTATGCAGGCAAGTTTGGTTTTAGAATGGTCGCAAGCAGGCACGTCTTTCTCCTAATCGAAAATGACTCAACCTAAATCGGGATATTCCTCAAACATTATTGTTGCAATCGCTGCCATCATTATATTGCTTGGCATACTAGATACGGTCAAATTTTGGGCGCCGCTCATGGGCGTTAAAGATATGGAAGCTCTTGCTAAAGAACTTGATCCTATGAAGCCAGTGAATCTTCAGCCGACCCAAACTCCAAAAGAAAAGCCATAGTTTCAATCCGCTTCGCGTTGCAAACTGAAACTACGGCTTTTGCGCTTATATAAATAGATTAGTCTGCACCTTCAGGTGACAAGTCGAGTTCGTAATCCATTTCATATGTATCTTGCATGTGTGTGTCTCCCGTGACCAATGAACGACCAGAACACCAGTCTAAGTGCGTTTCGCTGGTAGGCAAGAGTTATTTACACAATTTGCAAATGATCGTTACTCCTTGCAAAATCGCTTAATACAGACTTCTTAATCGTTACATTCGAATACAACTTCACAGTACTTGGAAACGCAATGCCCTTCAGGCTTAGACCGTGTCAAGCTTTTTAAGCAAAAAAAAGTTTTTGTGATACTGTTCACCTTTTTTCATTAAGGAGTCATTCTTATAATACGGGCATGGACACTCTCTCTAGAGAAGAACTAATTAGATATAGCCGTCATATTCTTTTGCCTGAAATTGATCTAGAAGGGCAAATGAAGCTGAAAAATTCGCGCGTGCTCGTATGCGGAGCGGGTGGATTAGGCTCGCCTGCATTGATGTATCTTGCAGCAGCTGGAGTTGGGACGATTGGAATTGCTGAGTTTGACGATGTCGAGTTATCTAATTTGCAAAGACAGGTCTTATTCGAATCGAATCAAGTGGGGCAGTCTAAACTGGCTGCTGCTGCTGCTCGACTCCAAAACCTCAACTCGACTATTAATATAAAACAGCATTATGGGCGGATTAATGCTCAAAATGCAATGTCTATTATTGCTGGATACGATGTTCTGGTGGATGGTACAGACAATTTCTCCACTCGTTATCTTTTAAATGATGCCTGTGTTTTGTCGTCAAAGCCTTATATTTACGGAGCTATACACAGATTCGAAGGGCAGGTGAGCGTTTTTGCGCCTGGTGGACCTTGTTACAGATGTCTTTTCCCCGAACCGCCAGAAGAAGGTGCTATTCCAAACTGTGCTGAAGCAGGTGTGCTTGGCGTTATAGCCGGTATCATAGGCTCGTTTCAGGCGCTTGAGGCAATCAAAACTATTTTGCACTTAGGCACCAGTTTAAAGGGGCGCTTGATCGTTTTTGACGCATTGAGTTTTTCGCAAGACGAGCTGAGAATCAAAAAAAATCCAAACTGCCCCGTCTGTGGTGACAACCCCTCTATTACTTCTTTAAAGGATGAAAATATCATGTGCCCATCGCAAGCAAATCAAGAAATGACTGCTAAAGAACTAAAAGCCGCTATCGACGCTGGTCGTGACCTTGCATTACTTGATGTGCGCACACATGCCGAAGTTGCGATGTGTCAGATTCCAAATTCAATTCATATACCGCTTCAAGAATTGCCTGCTCGAATGCTTGAGTTGCAACATTTAAAAGATTCTGACAAAGATTTGCTTATATATTGCAAAAGTGGCATGAGAAGCCTCAGTGCGCAGGAATATTTGAGCCAGCATGGATTCAAGAAAGTGATTAACCTGACTGGCGGCATCAAAAGCTGGGCTTGCGATGTCGACCCAAGCATGCACGTTTAGGTTTTGAATTAGCCGCCGCTGAGCGCTGCTACAATCATTATTTTGTCTTGATCGTTTACCTGGGTACTCAGGTCTTTGATCTCATCTGTGTTTACAAATACTTTCATGTGCGGACGAATTTTATTGTGTTCGTCAATCATTCTAAATTTTATTCCTGGAAATTGTGCATTGAGATGGTCGAGCACTTCTAAAAGCGTGCTACCCTGTCCTTCGACAACGTTGGCATTTTTCGTATAAGAAAATAGTGGGCTTGGTATTTTTACCTGCATTTTAGCCAACCTTAATCGAATAGATCTCAGGTAAGTGTTTGACTATGCAATTCCAGCTCGCACCACTATCAATGCTTGCCCATACTTCGCCTTGCGATGTACCGAAATAAAGCCCGACATCATCGTGAGAATCGCAATCCATTGCCTGTCGTTTTACTGTGAAATAGGCATTGGCAGCTGGAAGACCTTTGTCTTGTCTTACCCAGCTTTTTCCGCTATCCAGGCTGTTGTAAACGGCAGGTTTGCCACCAGGACTGGTGCGAGGCCAGACTTCGGTTCCATCCATAGGGAATACCCAAACGCACTTGGGATCGCGGGGATGTATGACCATGGGAAAACCAATGTCTCCAATATCTTTTGGCATATTATCGCCAATGCGGGTCCAAACTTTTTCAGGGCGTTCTATTCTGTATATGCCGCAATGATTTTGATGATACAAAATATTTGGATTGACTTGCGACTGCGCGATGCAGTGGGGATCATGTCCCCATTCTGGATCTTCAACAGGTGAAAATACAATCTCGACGCCTTTGTTGAGCGGCGACCATGAAGCGCCGTTATCGACAGACTCGAATATTCCACCTACAGAAATACCAATATACATGTGGCTTTCGTCGCTTGGGTTCAGCAAAATAGAATGGAGGATTATTCCTCCAGGAGTGGCACCGCCGACTGTCCAGGCTGCATACATTGGATTTTCATTGAATCCATCAACCGATTGCCAGGTATCACCATCGTCTTTTGAGCAAAATAGTCCCGCCGGAGTGGTGCCTGCATACCATAAGCCTTTCTGTTCTTTGCGTCCCGGTGTAAGCCAGAATACGCTGTCGACAGAACGAGGTTTGGGTCCCTCGGGTCCTTCTAAATTATCTCCTGTGTCTACTTGTTTGAAGGCTGGCGGTTTGCTTGCTTCACTCCAGGTTTTGCCGTCGTCGAGCGAGCGATATACCGTAGGTCCCAGGTGACCAGTCTTGGCGCCAATTATCATGGTATCGGATTTAGGGTCTTTGACCCAGTGATGAATGATGTGACCTAAGTATATTGGGTCAGAAACTTTCCAGTTTTTGCGTGAATCGTCGCTAGTCAGAAGAAAAGCGCCTTTTCTCGTCCCGACGAGAATTCGATTTGATTTGCTCATGGCGACTCCAAAATTGTGTTCAAAGATTGAACTGAGGTATTCTATCTTTTCGCTCAATTTTTATCATTAAAGTTGAAAAGATGCAGTAAAATGCTCAATTCAGGCACCAGGAGACGCAAAGATGAGCACTCAAATATCGGTGAATTTGCCGGTAAAAGATTTAGTGAAAAGCAAAGAATTTTTCGCCAAGCTCGGCTTTAAATTCGCTCCAAAACACTCCAGCCAAACCGGAGCTTGTATGATTGTCGGCGAGTCTACTTTGGTCATGTTATTAACTTTGCCTCTTTTCAAAACTTTCATTCCAAACGAAATTTGCGACGCTACTAAAAACACAGAGTCATTCATCTGCTTGTCATGCAAGACCCGCCAGGATGTAGATCAGATGGTTAAATCAGCAGTAGATGCCGGTGGAAATACTTACAGCGAGCCAAAAGACCATGGGTTTATGTACCAACATGGTTTTCAGGATTTAGATGGACATATGTGGGAACTAGTGCACATGCAAGATGCGCCCGAGTTAAATCCAGTTGAAGCAGCTAGCGGACACATTCATTGAGTATGACATTCGAACCACCTAAAAGCGATCCACATGCTGAAACGCTGCTTTTGATCAGGCAAGAAATCGAGCGCCAAACGCAGGCTTATATCGAACTCTTGCTCGAGTCGCGTCAGGCTGTCGAAAATCACGCAAGTTTTCTAAGCACAATTCTTGAGTGTATTGGAGACAATTTGATTGTCTATGACGCTGAAGGCAAAGTAATGCTGGCTAATAAAGCCGCAATCCAGTTTGCTGGGCTTGATTTCATTGGCTCAGATCGAAATAAAATTCGTCAACGTGTGACTTTTTTGACAGACAAAAATGGCACTGAGATTCCACGAGAAGAAGAGCCTTATACTCTGGCAATGGAAGAGCATCTTGTAAGCGAGCGGGAAGGTTATTTGCACGACGCCAAAAATCCCGAAAATGGCGGCTGGATAAGAGCGCAGGCTTCTCCAGTAATTGACAAAAACAACAATTTTTTAGGAGTGGTAGCCACTGCAAGCGATATCAGTGAACGAAAACATTTACAGATTCAGCGCGATGGACTGGCATCACTAATAGCTCACGATGTTAAAAATCATTTGATAAGCGAGGAATACATAATTGGAGATTTGCTTGAAAAACCAAATCTTCCAGAAGAAATCAAAAGCGACTTGCAAACAGTATTGAACAGTGCAAAACATCATCGTGAGCTGGCGAATGCCATGCTTCAAATTCATCATACCGACTTTATGCTTGATGCTCACAGCACGGTGGCGATAGATTTGAATGCAGTATTGAGTATGGTGCTAGAGTTGAATTCACTTGAAGCACAAGCTAAAGCTGTTACTATTGATACCGATATAGCAAGCGATTTGCCAGCT
>CAZFKB010000014.1:0-46863 GCA_964519785.1 uncultured Candidatus Obscuribacterales bacterium
TTCTTTCATCCATTCACGGGCAAATTTACCGGCCTGGATTTCTTTGAGAATTTTGATTGCTTCGGCTTCTGATACTTTGCCATGAGCGATAAGAATCTGCAGCCGAAGGGCAAGCCCAAGCAATTCAGACGATATCAACGAAGCTTCTATCAAATGTTGACCCACAGGTCTTCCGCTCTTTTTATGATTAATTAAGGCTCGAGACAAATCTAGCTGATTGATAATTTCGGACTGTACTAGTAAGTCCCCAAGCAAAGTCTTAGGTTTCGATTCGCTTGATGGTGTCGCTTGCGGTGCGCAGGGAAGATTGGCAGAAGTTATATCGGACTGACGCATAGATTTTATTTTGCTCGTTGCAGTGTGCATTACTATTTCGCCGGTGCGAAGTTGACGCTGCAAAGCAAGAGTTACTCTAAGACAATCGTCTGAGATTACGTTGAGCATAACAAGCACCTGACCAAGGGGAAGACCAGAATGGTCTGCGACCTGTAGTCCGATTTTGAGTTGCTTGCTATTTATCTTTTTTGCTTCGCTTAAAAGCTCGCCCAGTCTGGAAGACGTTCCAATAGGTTTAATTCCAAGGTGAAACAGTGCTTCTCCAAATCTAAGATTGGTTATCTTGACCACATCAAGAGCAGACCTCACTTCCTCTACGCTTACTACGTTGTCGCGCAGCATTGATTGAGCTTCTATCAGATCTCGCAATAACTGATCGTGAATATATTCCAGAAAAATAAGTGTCTTACCCAAAGGTAGGCCGGTTATAGAGGAGAGTTTTAGTCCGCGCTGGAGCTCTTCAGTACTGAGGATTCCAAAAGCTACCATCACTTCACCGAGTTTGAACTCTACTTTGGTTTGAACACTGTTTTGCATGGATGATGTTCCTTATATAGGGAATTGCGGCGATACATTCGAGTATGCAGAAATCCTAAGCCCGCTCATATGGTTGAGCGCGCATAAGTCCTGTTAGAATGCGCAAGGTTTTTGCGTAAACCCGCACATTCGCACTGCATTCAATTTAGTAAAGCCAAAGAAACTTGCTGCAACTAAACTAAACGGTTTAGTTTTAATTGTCAAGAGGATTTAATCTAACAACACGCCAAAACTGGTTGGCTATTTGAAATAGCTGGGAATATACTAGTTAGTAAGCTTTACCAAATAGTTTAATGGCGTTTACTAAATGAAAAAGGTTCAAAATCCCAAAGAAGTCAAAACCAGTAAGGTCATTGACCTTGAGAAAGCCTCAAGTGAGCGTTTAAGCAAACGCGACCAAATTTTGCAGGGCGGGCTGAAGGTTTTTCTAGCCCATGGTTTTGACGGTGCTAGCGTAGACAAAATAGCGGCTGAAGCCGGAGTGTCAAAACCTACTATATATACTCACTTCAAAGACAAAAATCATTTATTCAGTAGCCTTGTAGAATCTATTTTCTTACGCTGGGTGACTACTTCTCACAACGATTCCTTATATGAGCTAGAGCCACCTGCATTTATGACAAAATTTGCTCAAAACTTCCTCAAAAGAATGGACGACTGGGAGTATATTTCTTTCTTTAGATTATTGGTGGGAGAATCTGGTAGATTTCCCGATCTGGCGCATCTATATTCGCAAAAAGTAATTATGCCAGCTATGGCAAAGGTTACTTCTTATTTTTCCAACGAAGAAAAATGGCACATTCAGGATCCTGAAGCAGTAGCTAGAATTTTCGTCGGATCATTGAACGCTTATGTTATGTCTCAAGAAATCCTTTGCGCCAAACATTATCTTGAAATGCCGCGCGAAAGATATATCAAAAATTTAGTGGACATGATTTTGTATACGAGCAAAGCTAGCTAACTGAAATCTTCAGCACTCGCTCGGCAGTCTTAAAACACACTTTCTCTTTGACCCCTTCAGAAATTGGTGCATTCTCGATAAAAGTAACTGCCGCTGCCGTGTCTTCATAAGGATAATCCACAGAAAACATCACGCTATCTTCGCCTAATTCAGAAAGAGAACACAAAAGTGGTCCGTTAGAGCACGCACCAGATGTGGTGATGACAAAATGTTCGCAAATAATCTCTGATGGCTTTTGCTTCATTTTTTTGCCAAACGTACCAATATCTATCCGACTGTCTATGCGCCACAACATAAATGGCAGAGCTTCGCCCATGTGACCAAGTATTATTTTCAAGTTTGGAAAATCCTCAAATACCCCACCAAAAACAAGCCTTAGTGTATGAGCAGCAGTTTCGCATGTCCAACTATAAGTGGCACCATTTAGCTCTGGACGCCCGCTGTAAACATGGGGTTCGTCATAACTATCTGCCGGGTGCAAATAAACAGGCACGTCGAGCTCTGCTACCGTTTGCCAGAATGGCCAGTTTCGCTTGTCATCAAGGTAAATACCATTTGTATGTCCATTTATCAAAGCACCGACAAATTTGTATTCGTCGACGCATCGTCTCAATTCTTTTGCCGCATCATGCGGCTCCTGTAAAGCAAGACAAGCAAAACCTCTGTATCGATCTGGGCGAAGACTTATTTGCTGCGCTAAAAACTCATTGCTTTGACTTGCAAGAGCCTTGGCGCGCTTACTGTTAGCTTCTCTTTGAACCCCCGGCGCTGTCTGCGAAAGAACGGCAATTTTAATCTCGGCGCTATCCATTACTGCCAAGCGTTTTTCGTTAAACTCTGGAAGCAGCGACTCAATAGCCGAAAACGCCGAAGGGCAGAACAAGCCACGAACCGACTCAAGATATTTTTCAAAACCGGGACCAGAAAAGTGTTCTTCTAAAGCAATTTTGTTCAAGTTCTGCCCCCGCGATGAGACCTTTGGGAATAATCCATTTATGTCCCACGAAGAGCGCTAACTCAATCGCTAGCTTGAACTTTTGAGTAATCTCCGAGAATTAATCTTTCCGTACCCAAAATCAAATACTCGCAAGATGCATTCCAAAGTGAAGCAACCGAATCGTATAATTCAATGAACAAAAATTTGGTTTAGAAATAATCTATGGACCCAAAACATCCCGAAAAATTAGCAGACCGTTATCAGGTAATCGATATAATTGGTTCGGGCGGTGTCGGCACTGTATATAGAGCCATAGACCCAGTATTGAATAAAGAAGTTGCAGTTAAAGTACTGAAGCACAATTCTGACGAGACCACCACGGTGCGACTTCAGCGCGAGGCAATGGCTGCTGGCAAACTGAATCATCCACACATATGCCGCATCGATAATTTTGGTCAGACCCAGGACGGCTCACCGTATATGGTGATGGAATATTTGAGCGGTCATGACCTGGCAACGCACATCAAGAGTAATGATGCTCTCGATTTGCCTTCGGCGCTTGAAATTGCTATTCAAATATGTGGTGCGCTTTCTTATGCACACAAGCACGGTATTATTCATCGCGATTTAAAGCCTGCCAATGTGCTTTTGCTTGATACCAAAAACGATGACATTTTTACCAAGCTTTTGGATTTTGGTGTAGCTTCTCTTGAATCGAAAAGGGGTGACCTCACCGAAATTGGTGCCATAGTCGGCAGTCCACTCTATATGAGTCCCGAACAAGTCAAAGGCGAAGAGGTGCAAGCCGCTTCAGACATTTATAGTTTTGGCTGCATGCTTTTTGAAATGCTCACCGGGAAGCCGCCTCTCAAAGGTGAATCACTTATTGAAACGCTTGCTTTGCATAAAAATGCTCAGGCGCCGCTTTTGTCGGACTATGGAGATTTCCCACCATTATTGGTGACACTGGTCAAAGATTGTCTTGCCAAAGATCCTGCTGCCCGCCCACAAAGTGTGAGCGACGTCCTTAGCAAGCTTGAAATTATTCAACAAGAAGTATTGAATCCCAAAGAATCCTCAGCACCAGTCTTCGACGCTGAAGCTGCTTTGAAAGAGCAAAGAAAAAAGAGAACGATCGTGGTGTCAGCGCTCCTGGTTGGATCGTTGGTTGTTGTGGGGCTTGGTTTAATCATCAAGGATGTTTTCTCTCGCAAAGCAATTCCCTCTCAAGGATTATACGAACCTGCATTCGATGGGGTCACCGATAACTACTTTGGTGATGAAAAAGATCCTAGTTTGCTTTTTCATCCAGATGGCGACCAATCAGGTGGTATTCGAATGAGAGCGGTACCCGACGTAACCGATGATGACATGAAAGCCCTGAAAGGAAAACATTTCGAACGGCTGTGCTTGGATGGAGCACCAATTAATGGAAGTGGGCTAAAGTACATTTTGGATTCAGGCGTTGAGGTCTTGTCACTCGAGCTTACTAGAATCACCGACGAGAATACACATTATCTTTCTGAACTGAAAAGACTGCGTTCGGTTTCATTGTATTCAGATGTTTTGACCGATGCAGGCATTGAGCCTATGTCAGACTTAAAGCGTTTTACCATGCTCGAATTCGGTTCAGACAATATTACTGATGATGGCATAGCTCATTTCAAAAACATGAATAACATTACTTTTTTGCACCTGCGAGGCAGCAAACTAACAGTAAATTGCCTGAAGTCGCAAAGCAAATTGGATAAACTGAAAACGCTGACTTTAGATAAGATGGTAATCAAAGGCGATTTATCTGGAATAAACAAGAATTTCCCGATGCTCTCAACATTTTCTATGGAAAATCCTTTAGCCCTTGATCCAAAAGCAATAGAATCTCTTAGTACGACTAAGATTCAATCATTGCGTTTTTACAATACGAAAATGAACCATGAACAATTTCAGGCTATCACAAATCTCTCGCAGTTGAAATCGCTCACTTTTAGTAATACCGAATTTGATGGCGAGTACTTTGCTGAGCTTGCGCGAATGAAAAATTTGTACAACTTGAATTTGCAAGGTATGAAAAAAATCAGTGATAAATCAATCGAGGACATTTGCAAACTAAAACAAGTAACTCAATTGGAGTTTGTCAGAAGCGACATTACTCAGAAAAACCTGATGAAACTATTGAGCCATCCAGCACTTCTGTACTTGAATTTTCATGATTGTATTCAGATAAATAGCGACATGACGGACGAATTCAAACAGGCATATAAATCTCAATGGGGACACGACGTCGTCGTATTTTTCTAATTGCGCATACCTATTTTAGAAATCGTCCTTTAGGCTGAGCCAAAATCGATACCTAAGAGCGATGTTTGGGCTTTACCAACCCTGCTTTAGTAGACAGATAAGCTACTAAGACTCGGCGGTAAGTTATGCAGCAGAAGAAACCAAGTTCTCGAAACGGTGATACAAACAAGCCTCAGGCGTCTGAGCAAGAAGAATCGACAAGACTTGTGGAAATGTCGACTCTTGAGCAGGCAATGGCTCATAATCTGGCAGACCATCAGACTTACCAGGAAGAAAAGCCTCCTGCGGTCAGGAAAGTTTCCATTAAAGAAGCCGAAGTGCAATTGAGTCACGACGACCTGGCCAGGGTCAACACAAATCGAGGGCTGACGGAGCTTCTGCGTTCCCGCCGGGTGAAGCTTGGTGATGTACTTGGTACTCTCAGGTACGAAGAAGAGCTGGTCGCCCTGCAAATTGAGCTGGTCAAACTCCAGCGATGGGTCCAGGAAAAAGGAAAGCGCATCGCCATAATTTTTGAAGGGCGAGACGCAGCTGGTAAGGGCGGAACGATTCGTCGCTTTACCGAACACTTGAATCCAAGACATATTCGAGTGGTGGCACTACCCAAACCAAGCGAAGAAGAAAAAGGACAGTGGTATTTTCAGCGTTACAGCAAACAATTACCAAACGCAGGCGAAATCGTATTCTTCGATCGCAGCTGGTATAACCGCGCTGTAGTTGAGCCAGTCAACAAGTTCTGCACCGAAAAAGAATACGATCGATTCTTGCAACAGGTGCCAGAATACGAGCACATGCTCTACGAAGATGGTATTACTATCGTCAAATTTTGGTTTTCAATTTCGAAAGAAGAACAGCTCAAGCGTTTTGCGTCACGTCGCATAAACCCGCTCAAACAGTGGAAGTTGAGCCCCATCGACGAGAGGGCTCAGGATTTATGGAACGACTACACTCATTATAAAGAGCTGATGTTCAGCAAAACGCATACTTCTTTTAGTCCGTGGATTATTGTCAAATCCAATAACAAAAAACTGGCTCGACTGGAAAGTATCCGGTACTTGCTAAACCAAATTGAATACGCTGGTAAAGAAGAAGCGAAGATCAGACTCTTTCCAGATCCTGAAGTTGTGAGCCGCTTTCATCGCAATGTAACCCGACTAGACTAACTGACTGCCGAAAATGAAATTATCACTTTAATGGTATAAAAATCGCCAAAAAATATAAGCTTAAAGTGATAATTTCAGAAATCGAGACCGCAAACGCCCTAGTTTCATTAGCGTCCAATTTTTAGCTTCGCTTTCTTAGCTTCGCTTTCTCTAGTATCCCATCATCTTCAATCCAATTGGATTCGTTTGATTTGTCAGATTCGTTTGATTTTCCTGATTCGATTTCTCTATGATAATGAAATTCGAGCACTTTGGGATTCTTGGCTTGACTAACCTCAACGCGTGCCGACATTTGATTCTCTTCTATCCAGCGATAAGTAATTCTAACTCTTTCGTTTTGTCTCTGGTTATCGAAAACCGCGTGAGTCAAATCATACTCGACGAGCTTCATATCGCCAGTCTCCTTCGATTCTTCCCACGGCTTGCCGTCTTTGTTGAAATGCTGTATGCGAAGCACAAGACCATCTTTAGTCTGGATGATTTTCAAAGACTCTCTAGTCGCTGGAACAAGTGATTCCATAAATACACTGCTTCCCGCAAGTGTATGGTCGTCTTTCTTTTCCCATTGTTCTTGCACAGAGCTGTTAGCTCCAAGCGCGGCATTCCACTTGCCACGCATAAACCATAAATCGCTGATAGTCGCTGTTTGAGCGAAACACGGAGAAAGACATAGAGCGAAAAGAATTCCCGACAGTATTATCTTGAGTAATTTGGTTAGACTCATTTTCGATCTCACTTAAATCTGAATTGAATTGACGGAAAAGAGTATCATCATTTACGACCGAAGTAATTAATACACTGCATGAGTCGACTGAACAAAATTGAGTTTAACGGATCCCGTGACACGTGACCCGTTAAACGTTCAATTCAATCTAGAGATGAGAATAGGCATAGGCATAGGCACGACATAAGCTTGGGCTTGGGCTTGGGCTTGGGCTTGGGCTTGGGTCTGGGGATGTCCATGGGCTTATTGTTTGGTAAATCGATAAAACTTAGTATCGACCGCCACCAGTGGGAATTGTTCTGGTAACTGATTCATCGATATCTCCACGAATCCATTTTTCTCATAAAATCGATGCGCGGCTTTTAAAATATCTACAGTACCCAAATAAATTTCTGGAATTAAATGCTGTTCGCACCACTCAAAGACAGTATTCAGCAATGCCGATGCAACGCCTAAATCTTTGCCGCGATAATCTGCATGAACAAACATTTTCTTCAACGCGACTCGATTATCGCCAAAATCGACTATTCCTACGGAACCAACCACCTTATCGTCTGAGGTAGCGACCCAAAAGTTTCCGTTGCCATTCTGAAATGTTCCATGTATGTCTACAAGATCTGGCTGCCCTTCCAGCGTTACAGGCACACCAAACTCAATTTGCTGAATAGGTAAGACAAGCTCTTCAACACCTTTTTGGTGCTCTGATCGAAACACTTCAATTTTAAAAGGACTTTTCATAGGTCAAACCGTGTGCATTTATCCAAACCCAATATCACTTGCGAACCACAAAAATCTGCAAAGACTGATACGGCAACGAAGAATCGAGGACAATTTCAAAGCCCGCCTTAGCAAATTCACGAGCCACTTCTTGTGCAGTCATTAAAAATTGCGCCGGTGGCTCGATGGGAGAGCCGGCCTTGCCTTCTAATACAGCGATTCTTCCACCAGGTCTTAGCCAGTCTCGAACTTTCGATAAATATTCAATTCTGTCGTCTATATGATGATAAGTATTCACTATCAAAATAGCATCAACCGGCTCGGGAAGGGTAAGAGAATCGGGTTCGATGAGACAAGCGGTTATGTTATCCAACCCGGCAGAAGTCGCACGGTTAGTGAGATATTTAAGCATCTCGGGTTCAGAATCGACCGCATAAACAGTTCCTGTCCCGACTCTTTTGGCGGCGCGCACAGTGAAATAACCAGTTCCGGCGCCAAAATCAGCGAGCCTATCGCCGTCCTTCAATGCCAATGCGTCAAAAACGACTTCGGGCTTTTGCCATTCGTCGCGGTCGGGAGCATCGAAGCGCTCGACATAGTCCTGGACTTTCTGAAAATCCCAAGGCTCTCGCTTATGCTCATGTTTGTGTTCGTGACTATGCTCATGATGATGATGAGTATTTGACATATATTTTGCTTTTCAAGAGGGTAAATTGCTGAACTTCATTATGTCAGACCCGGCCCCTGCAAAGCTCAATATTGAGCCAAAAGTCCGGAAAACCCTTCTATATTAAGGAGCTAGAGAAATGAAACAACCAATTTTGGTTCTAGCATTAGGCATCCTGTTTTCAAATTCTTCGACTCAATTTGCATCTGCAGAAGGAGAAAAACCTATGGCAAAGGTAACCGGTATTGGTGGCGTTTTTTTTAAAGCTAAAGGCGACCCTAAAGCATTAGTTGATTGGTATCAGAAAAACTTAGGCATGAAGTTAGAGCCATGGGGTGGTGCAATCCTTCGATGGAAGGAAGATACTGCAGAAGACGGTGGCGGGACAGCCTGGCATGTTCATGATTCTAATTCGGACCCTTTTGAGCCAAGCAAGTCTAATTTCATGATCAACTATCGTATAGACAATATGGACAATCTAATTGCACAGCTGAAAGCTAACAATACAAAAATCGAAAAAGGTCCAGAATCGCATGAAAATGGAAAATTTTTATGGGTGATAGATCCTGATGGAAACAAAGTGGAGCTATGGGAACCAAAAATTTGGGACGAAAAGAATAAAGGAAAATAGGTAACAAACGTGTCAATCAAAAAATCATCGTTACTTTTAGCACTCACCCTAAGCACTATATTTGGTGCTGAGTCTGCATTTGCTAATTCAGAAGCTTTCAGTCATCTTTCATACAAACAAGCGAAAGAGCAAGCGCAGAAGGAAGGAAAAATTTTAATAGTTGATTTCATGGCTACGTGGTGCCCGCCCTGCAAAAAAATGGACTCCACTACCTGGGTCGACTCCAAAGTAAACGAGTGGGTTAAGCAAAATGCAATTGCGATCCAGGTTGACGTAGACAAAGATGAAGAGACAACTTCTGCGCTCAACATCGATTCGATGCCTACAATTGTATTATTCAAACCAGATGGCGGTGGCAAAGAGTTCACCCGTGAGTCTGGCTATCAAAGCCCCGAAGAATTGTTGCACTGGCTGAACAACGTCAAAAGCGGAAAGAGCGCAGAGAAAGTAAAAGAAGAAACGTCACAATCTGGCGACGGAAGTGCCTTTGAGCGAATTTCAAAAGCTCATGAGCTATTGAAAGAGAAAAAGTATGCCGAAGCACACGATGAGTACCTTTGGCTCTGGAATAACATTGATCCAGCCGATCCCAATCTGTCAGAACTCAGAATGAAACTTATTCCTTTAGAGGTCAAAGCTTTACTTCAAAGTTTTCCCGAGGCTAAAGCAAAATGGATTGAACTTAGAGACAACAGCGAGAAAGAAAACAAACGGGCAGATTGGCTCTGTCTCAATATGATGCTCGATGACAATGCGCGAACACTAGCTTGGTTCGACAAAGCAAAACTAGATACCACTCAGCACAAAACAATAGAAGGATTGGGTACTCTGCTCGAATATCCATTATTTACGAATAAAAGATATAACGATGCCACTATGTACTTGTATCCAAGACCAATTGAAAAGATTCAGGCATATCACAAAGTCGCCGAAGAAATGATGAAACCACGACCCGATACAGAATTCGCAAAAGGATTCGATCCATTCCCGCCGATGGTGGTCATGGTGTATTGCGCTTATCTTGGCGCAGGCAAAGACGGCGACGCAAAAAAAATCTATGATGAGTGTTTGCGTCTAGACAACACACCAACGATGAAAGAGATGCTCGAAAACATAAACAAAGCTATGGAAAAAATTAAAACCGCCAAGTCTGGCGCAGTCGCTAAATGAGCGATAAATTCAAATCTAATTGAAGCGCAATATATAGCTTTTCCTCCTAAAGACTGATGGAAATGGGACCCCAGGCGAGTAGAGTATGGTCGCTTACTCCAGAGGGACTAAGAGGATGAAGATTTCTACTATTGTTTGGATTGCCCTGGTGCTCGTGACTGCAGTGTGCATCACTGTTTTGCTGCCATCTAAAGCGTTTGATCCACAAGTCGAAGCCGAACTCAAATATTCGAGAGACTCTCTGGTTAAACAAAGAAGCGACTTGGAAACTGATTTGGAACAAAAAGCCAAGCAGGTTGCACAGTTGGAAATGGAAATTCAAAGAACACGCGCAAGCTTGAAAGACACAGAGCGTGCACTTGGTCTTATAGATAACACATTGAAAAACAAATAGCGCGTTCCTCGTCCAAAAGGATGAGTCATCACCAAGAGGTTAAACAAATGACACTGACACTTTCGAAAGACAATTCCTTTTTGACCGAAAAGCAAAAAGCACCGGCATTTTCCTTTTTCTTTCGCGTTCACTCGGGCTCTGAAAAACAGTTGCACGATGCAGGTCACATGCGCAGCAAGTGCCATGAAATTATCAAAAACGCTTCACTGCAATCTGCGCTCACAGAAGAGCTTATTACAAAAGTAGATCAAGAAATCGAAAAGCTCGACCTTCGCAGTGGTGCCAAATCGTTTGGAATTTTTGTCTCGCCAGATTATGCAGCAACCAAGCTCTATTACACATATCTGCCCGAGCGCCAATACCAAGGCGAATACTTTTCAGCTCTAGAAAGTCTTTATGCCGAGCAGCAGTCCAAACCATACATACTGTATGTTTTTGAGTCTCGCTCAGTACAAGTATTCAAAGGACAAGGCGATCATCTAGAAGCACTGGACGACTGTGCCGAACTAGAGCATGTAATCAAAGTCTATAAACACAAAGACTCGACCCATGCCGACAAAGACGGAAAATCGCACAAAGGCGAACACGACCTTAAATGGATCAAAGAGCTCACAGACGCAATGGCAGCTTTATGTGCCAAAATGAAATCGCCTGCTGCTATAGTTGGAAATTCTTTGATCGCAGCCACTGAAGAAGATTTCAAAAAATCGTCATTGCAATGTGTTGCCTGCGTGGAAGAAGTGGTGCATACTTCAGGCGGAAGTTTCCAGACCGAATTCGGCGGAAAGATTTTGGTCTTAATCCAAAAAAATCATGCCCAAGAATGGCTCGCCAAGTGCAACGAAGCAGCAAGCGCTCACAAGCTAGTTACCGAGAAAGACGAAATGATTGCATGCGTCGTCGAAGGTCGTGCAGCACAGCTTGTGCTTGAAACACCAGCCTGGGACAACACCGGTTTGCTCGAATTTTCTCCACTGCACGAAATTGCACGAGAAACATTATCCAAACATGGCAGCCTCGAGTTCGTATCCAAAAATACGCTTGAAAAATGGGGCGGTCAGGTGATGCTTCTTAGATATTAAGAAGCGGAGGACTCTCGCACTGGTTCATTGTCTGTTCATACTTCTGTAGCATGATTAGGGTACGATACCTTAATCAAGCGGACATAAGTGTATGAAAAGGCTATTCATTAAACAAACTCAAATCCCGGCAAGCGTGCAGACTCTGTACGATTGGCACATGCGTGAAGGTGCTTTCGAGCGTCTTACGCCGCCCTGGGAGCATGTGAAAATGAAATGTGGCGACGCAAAAATAGAGAATGGCTCAAGGGTCAGTCTTGAAATCGACGCGGGACCAACTAAGCTTAATTGGCTAGCCGAGCATTGCGATGTACAGCCTGGAAAAGAATTCACCGATGTCCAGGTGCGAGGTCCTTTTAAGTTCTGGAAACACAAACACAGTTTCGAGAAGCTCAACGACGGCTGTCTTTTGACAGACAGTATTCAGTTTGAATTGCCATTCGACTTAGCCACTATATTTAGTGAAACCTTTGTCAAAGACAAACTCGAACGCATGTTTGAGTACCGACACGAAATGACAAAGAATGACATAAGCGTTCTTTGCAAAAATAAAAATGTAAAGCCTATGAAGATTCTTGTAACAGGCTCTTCGGGACTCGTTGGCTCGAGCCTGGTTCCGTTTCTGAAAACTCAAGGTCACAACGTTTTCACATTGGCACGTCCACAGTCTTACAATCATAGCGGGCTTTCCTGGGACCCCGAAAATGGAAAAATAGATCCCAAAGACCTTGAAGGTTTTGATGCAATAGTTCACCTTGCCGGAGAGAACATTGCCGATGGCATGTGGACGAAAGAGAAAAAGCGCAAATTAGAGCAAAGCCGAATTGATTCGACCAGACTTCTTGCCGATACATTGTTGAAACTCGAAAATCCTCCTTCAGTTTTCGTTTGCGCCTCAGCTATTGGTTTTTATGGCAATCGAAAAGATGAAGTCTTAACCGAAAATAGCAATCCAGGAAAAGGATTTTTAGCCGATCTTTGTCTGAAATGGGAGTCAGAAGCTGCAAGAGTAGCGGAGAAAAATATTCGCCCGGTGATGTTGCGTATCGGGGTCGTACTCACTTGCAGCGGTGGCATGTTGCAAAAAATTCTGCCACCATTCGAGCTTGGTGGTGGCGGTCCAATCGGCTCAGGCAAACAGTATATTAGCTGGATTGCAATCGACGATCTGGTGTCGGCAATTTATCATTGTATTTGCACACCAGATGTTAAGGGGGCTGTGAATGCTACGGCTCCAGATGCATGCACCAATAGTGATTTCACAAAATCGTTGGGTAAAGTTTTGCATCGCCCCACTATTTTTCCGGTTCCAGAACTTGCATTAAGACTAGTCTTTGGTGAAATGGCAAAGGAAACGATGCTTTCTAGTTGCAGAGCTGAGCCAACAAAACTATCTGAAACAGGTTACAAGTTTTTGTATCCAAAACTCGAACCGGCTCTCAAACACGTTCTTGGCAAATAGCCATCTTTGAAAAATCAGTTATTTGGCTTCATGCTCAGCTTTTTTGTGAAAGACTTGTTCTTCTAGTACCTGAAAAATAACTGGTCTTATTTTTAGTTCGCTACTAAAAGGCAAACTGTAAGCCGCTAAAAGCCAGATATTGAGTCCCAAACTTATGGCAATAAGCGCAGTTAACAACGTGTGCCAGCCGCCCATCTTCGAAGTGAAGAAGTAAGTGAATGTAATGGTGATAATAGAGCCAAAGAAAATCGCAGTCCACAAGATTGGCGAAATTTCGGTCTGACAAACCACACTACGAGCGCGTCTTGTCTCGCCTAGGATTTTTGCCGAATCTAGCATCGCGGCTTGCAAATTAGACTCTTGTTCGGTTTGCGGTTTTAGATTCACACATGCAGACCACAAGCTGCCATAGACTTTCCAACAATGCGGCGCCATCTCCATTTTGCCCATGAGCGGCCACTCGGTATTTATGACACAATGATTGTAATCTGAGCAAAGGTCGCGAATATTACTTTTCTCGACGCTTGGAAGACCTTCCGATAGTCTGTAGATATTGGCTAAAGAATTGGCCTCAGCTGAGACCTGAACACTTATTTCGTGATAAGTCTCAATTGCATTTGCTACAAGCAGACCTAAAAGAAGCGAAAATAGCGTACCTACAACGCCAAGCATTGCTTCAATCATTCCCTGACTCAATTCGAGCTTGTCAGCAGTTACAACTTTGTGAGTGAGAACTTGTCCGACAATCGCAAGCACTACAAGGAGAGTGATAATAAGAATTGCTAGAGTCATTTTAATCCGCCGAAGTCCATAAGCCCGTTATTCTACGGTATTGTCAACTACACAGGCGCGCTACAATGTCGCCATGAACATGAAAAAGAGTGCCAAAGCCAAGCTGTCACAAGACCAAAGTAAAAAACTGATCGCTGATTTAAAAAGCCGATTCGAAAAAAATATGAGTCGGCACAAAGGGCTTGAATGGAGTGATGTCCAAGCAAGACTTGATGCGAACCAAGACAAGCTGTGGTCGCTCTTCGAAATGGAAAGAACTGGCGGAGAACCCGATGTCATCGGACACGACAAGAAAACAAGCGAATTTATATTTGCCGACTGTTCTGCCGAAACTCCAAAAGATCGGCGCAGTCTTTGTTTCGACAAAGAAGCGCTTGATTCTCGCAAAGAAAACAAACCTCAGGGCAGTGCCCTGGAAATGGCTGAAGCAATGGGCATTGAGCTATTAACCGAAGAACAGTATCGTGACTTGCAAAAGCTTGGAAAGTTTGACTTAAAGACGTCCAGCTGGGTTCAAACACCCGATTCTATTCGAAAACTAGGTGGCGCACTCTTTTGCGATAGACGCTACGAACATGTTTTTGTATATCACAACGGCGCCTCGTCTTACTATGCCGTGCGCGGTTTTCGTGGACGCATAGGCGTTTGAAATTGATTCAATAATCAGCTTCAACGCATTTTTTGCAAATGCATCTTGAATCTGCGTTCTTGCATGATTCAATCTGTCTGCGCATAGCCTCTAATTTTAAAAACTCAGAAGATCGAACCGACCGAATCAAAAAACCAAGCTCTTGAACCACATTTGCAGATACGCCGGTCAATTCATTCAAAAACATTTCCTGAACATTAAATGGCATGCCAGGCGGCGATTGCTCCACAAAAGCCAATAGAGAAACTGACATTTCGTCCTCCATTAGGATCTACTCCCAACCGATTGCTTTCACCCTTCCATAATGAAACAATCACGCCCAACTTAAATCCTCCTTGCGGGGAACAGAAAGGGTGATTTTGGACCCATCCAAAAGTGTGATCTAACAGATATACGGTGATTGACGACCAGTTAAAAAGTGAAATTCTGAAGTTTATCGATTCGATTTAATAGGATAATATATTGCTGAGTCGAACCCAAATGGTGGAGCCCAGCATGAATAACAACCCTGAAGAGCAAAAATTAGAAGAACAAAAAACAGAAGAACATTCTGGCGATACAGCAACAACTTATGTAATCGTGATTCTAATTGTCTTAGGCGGTATTTTCCTGTTCAACAAAATGAACGAGAAAAAAGAAGTGTCCAGCACATCCACCACTGTTGTAGAGACCAATACCATTGAGTCAAAACCCGCAACTGTAGAAACAAAAACCACAGAAACCAAAACAACTCAAACGACTCCTCAAAGCCCGAATACCGTTCCTGTACCAGTTAATGATACTCAAGTTCCAGTAAATAACGCTCAGGTTCCAGTAAATAACACCCAGGTACCTGTCAACAACGCCCCTGCGGCGCCTGTAAGTGCGCCAGACACCAAGCCTGCAAGTCCAGCGGCAAATGGACAGTAGTCATTAACGTTATTCGACCAACAACCGTTATCCAGTCGGTCAAAATCAATCGACAGCTTGGTTGCGATGTGGTGCTTGCAAGCGAAACGTTTCAGCACACTGGCAGCTTCAAGTTTCGGGCGGCATATAATCTTGCAAAAAATGTTGAACAGAAGACCATTCTGACTGAATCGTCTGGCAATTTCGGTCAGGCTTTAGCGTATGCATGCCAGCTTTTGGGCAAGCAATGCATTGTTGTGATGCCCAGCACTTCGGCACAAGTAAAAGTCGATGCGGTTAAAGGTTTTGGTGGCATTGCCGAGTTGACCGATGTCAAAGTGAAAAGCCGTCGCGCTCGCTTGGAAGAACTTATCAAAGATTATCCAGATGCCTATGTCGCAAGCGCCTATAACGACAAATATGTAATAGAAGGCAATGCTTCGCTTGGTCGCGAAATTTGCGGACTGGCTCAGTCAATAGACTTTGTGGTGGCACCAGTAGGTGGTGGCGGATTGAGTTCAGGAATTATCGAAGGAATCAAACAGTGCGGTAAATCCATAAAAGTAATTGGCGCTGAGCCTGCTATGGCAAACGATGCCTCTCGTTCGCTTCAAGCTGGGCGTATAGTTGCAAACGAGAACGAACCCCAGACTATCGCAGATGGTGCTCGCGTATTATCAATTGGAAATTTGAATTGGGGAATTTTACAAGAAGGAATCCATAACATCATTGAAGTGTCCGAAGATAACATAAAATCAGGCGTGAAATTGCTGTTCGATCTTGCCAATCTCAAAAGCGAGCCAACGGGAGCACTTTCAATAGGAGCACTTCTTGGCGCACCAGATTTATTTCGAGGCAAAACAGTCTGCTGTGTTATTAGTGGTGGCAACGTCGATCCATCCATCTATAAAGAATTGATTTCTTGAAAATCCTAATCTCAAACACTTCAGAAAGTGTTGAATTAGCGAATTGACCAACTCCAAGACTTGTAAGCTTGGGGTATGAAAAACCTACCAAACATAATTACAAGCGTTCGACTCTTTTCAGCTTTGGCGATTATAGTTTTATCTTTAAGTCAGACTGTCTTTTTGCCTACGTGGTTTTTGCCCCTATTTATAGCGGCTGCAGTATCTGACATGCTCGATGGTCTTATTGCTCGCAAATTCAATTGGTGTACAGAATTTGGAGCAACACTTGATAGTGTTTCGGATATGACTTTATACGCTGCTGTATTTGTTTGTTTTGCTAATTTCACACCGCAGGCGATGGCAGCATGCTCAGGAGTATTTGCAGCCGGCCTTGTAATTCAAGTTTTACACTGGGCATTTTCGGTATGGAAACATGGATGTTTTCCAGCTTATCACTCTACTTTATCTAGAGTGGTGGCATATGCTATGTTTTTTGCCTGCCTCTATTTCTGGAGCACCAAATCGGCCTTTGTTCTTGGAGCCATGCTTTCCTTCTGGATATTGTGCTCGGTTGAAGGCATGCTCATAACATACGTTTTGAATGGACCACGCTCAAATGTTTCGAGTATTCCAAAAGCCTTACAATTACGAAATTAGATATTAACTGGCACTTTAAGGACGGTTTCGCCACGAGAATTGACAGTAAAAAATTCCTGACGATTCGAAATTTGAAGGACCACCGAAGCATGCTTGAAGTCCGAATCTTTGAGGCGATAATTCAATACTGCTGCAATTTTTGCTAGATCAACAGATTCACCAGAGTTCTTAAGCATACGCTGAATTAAGTTTGAAATATCGTTTGTGCTCAATGGAAAATCAGCTACTTGCCTCACAATGCCGTTTAACATCGAAAGAACTTTTCGTTCACCCGGGTTAAGCACCACATTTTTGACATACGCTTCAAATGCAGCTACAGCACTTGGCAAAACTGGTTCTACGCTTTGATCGGATTTTGTATCGATTTTTGAGATTTCAGAAACTGGCTTCGCATCGGGAAGATTAATCACGTCGCTGAATCCAGGAAAGCCATTCGACTTGCACACTTCTTCGTTTTTTGCAGGTGAAAGATTATCCAAAACTTTGAAGGAGCTGAGCGCCTTGAAACCTGCATTAGTATTATTTGTATTGCAAAGATCTGATTGAAAGTCGCTTGGTGCTGTTTGACTGGCTGAGTTCATTAGTTTGACCTCAAGAGTTGTTCGCGGGGCGGCAATGCATTTAGTATGCCGAAACGTTAAGCCCGCGCCTATGGCAGAGTGCGCAAAGGTTTAGATAATATGCGCAACTCTTTTGCGTAAATCCGCAGCTTATGAGAAAATCGCCCAATCATGGACATCGAGTTCAAAAACATTGAAACAAACGGGGTTACCCTCCATACTGCACTGGCAGGTCCTGAAAAAGGCGAGCCGGTCATTCTTTTGCATGGTTTTCCAGACCACTGGATGGCTTGGCGCAAGCAAATAGGACCTCTAGCTGAGGCTGGCTTCAGGGTGATTGTACCTGATCAGCGAGGCTATAATTTAAGCTCTAAGCCCTCAGGCGCGCAAAATTACAGGTATCCACTTCTTATAGAAGATATTATGGGCTTAGCCAAAGCGCTTGGATATGACCGCTTTAACTTGATTGGTCATGATTGGGGTGCTGCGGTAGCCTGGGGAATTGTGCTTAAAAACCCACTCAACGTCAAAAAACTAATAATCATAAATGCGCCAATACCTGTAGTTTTTCGTGAATTCATGAAAAAGAACGTTCGTCAGATGCGTCGAAGCTGGTACATGGGCTTTTTTCAAATACCCTTTCTGCCGGAAGTCTCTATCAAAAGACAATTCAAAAAGCTTGTGGATAAAGTAATTCCAGGTTTAAGTCCTCAAGAGAAGAAAGAATATCTCAGCGCATTGAATCAGCCAAGAGCTTTAACTTGTATGCTCAACTGGTACAGAGCCATAAAGTTCTATGAGCCAAAACCTCATGAAAAACTGAATGTGGTTGTACCAACTTTGATTTTGTGGGGCAAAAAAGACCGTTATTTAAGACCCGAATTAGCAGAACTTAGTCGAGACAAGTGCGATATGGGCAAATTAGTATTGTTCGATAAAGCTGGTCACTGGGTGATGGTAGAAGAAGCAGAGCGTGTTAACGAGTTGATTCTAAATCAACTTTCTTCTTGAATCATTCTCAGCTCTTTTTTCACTGGAAAAACAGCCATAAGCATTAAATACATAAATGCCGCCGCGAAAAATCCAACAAACCAGGCATAATCGTAAAGCGGTTTGAAAGATGGTATCACAAGACCACCCAGCGCAAGTGCGCAACCAAATAAGGTGGCAAATGCAGCGCGCCAGTTCCACCCCATAAAATAAGTGTATTCGCCCTTCTCCATATACAAATCGACCAGTTTGAGTTTGGTGCGTCTTATGATCCAGTAGTCTGCAATCAAGACACCACCAATGGCACCAAGACCACCCGAGTAACCTAGAAGCCATGTAAAAATGTAGCCAGATGGATCAGCAAGCAATTTCCAGGGTTGCATAAGGACTCCAGCAATGCCGGTGAGTAACCCACCGGTGCTAAAAGAAATCCATTTGGGAAAAGCATTAGCAAAATCGTTTGCTGGTGATACCACATTAGCTGCAATATTTACTGACAGAGTTGCAATTACCACAGTGAATGTCGCAATTGCAATGACCCAGGCTTGATCGAATTGACCAATTAGTTTTATTGGATCCCAGAGCTCGCTCATTTTCATTTTAGGAAAAACTACTACCGCAGCCGATGTTATAACTACACTCATGGCTGCAAATGCCACCATTGTAGTTGGCAGTGCCACCACTTGCCCTACCATCTGCTCGCGCTGGCTGCGTCCATAACGAGTAAAATCGGGCATGTTTAAAGATAGCGTTGCCCAGAATCCTATCATGGCACTGAGCGACGGTACGAAGACTTTCATGAATTCGCCACCGTTTTTGAATTTGTCTGGTTGATGAAATAAATAGCCGAATCCATGTGCTTTCCATACCACCCAGACGAGAAGAAAGGCTGTCATGACTAACACAAATGGCGCTGCCCAGTTTTCCACTTTAGCAAGTAAATTCATTCCTCTATAAACGATGAAAATATTCATTGCCCAGAAAACAAAAAATGAAATCCATTCGGTACTTGTATAACCGTCATAAGATCCTGGAATAAGCGTGTGCCAGTGCGGAATAAATGAACCAAAAAAGGTATGCATGGCTTGACCACCAATCCAAGATTGAATTCCAAACCATCCACATGCAACTACTGCTCGCATCAAGGCAGGCAAATTGGAGCCAATCGTTCCGTAAGACGCCCTGGCAAAAACAGGAAAGGGAATACCATATTTGGTACCGGGCTGAGAGTTCAACAAAATTGGCACTAGAACTATGGTGTTACCAATCAGAATTGTCAATAGAGCTTGCCACCAGTTCATTCCCGACGCAATCAGACCTGACGAAAGCATATATGTAGGAATACAGTGCGCCATCGAAATCCAGAGAGCAGCAAAGTTGTATGTGGTCCAATATCTTTGTGCTATTGGCACAGGAGCAAGGTCATAATTGCTGATGCGACTGCCTGAAATAATAGTCGGGTCAGTCAACTCGACACGTCCGTCGGGACGCATGATTGCGGCTTTACCGAATGTTGAGTCGCTCAAGTTAGCTCCTTCTTTTTCATCAGTCACAGACGTAGCGGCTCTATCCTACACAGTTTGTATCGTTTGAGTATCTCTTGGAATCGCTTATTCATGAGATTAACTGCCGCAACCTGGTAAAATTGGCAGCCAATGAATGCATGGAGGATTTTAGGCATGAATCGACGAGGCAACATCACCAAATTGATTTTGGCATGTTCATTGTCTTTGACGGCGCTTGGATGTGGCTTATCTGCCCAGGCGCAAAGAGTTGACTGGACAAGAGTTCCGGCTTACGTAGATGTCAATTCACGTATCACAGAAATGGATACTCAAATTGTCAGGTACGCAGCTGAAGGTCGTCTCAGTCGCGAGCGTCTTGCTGACATCAAAACCAGACTTGAGAACATTCGCCAGGAATTCAACAACGCTTCTGCAAATGGTGCCAAACCTTCTGTTTGGCAGCGCGCACGTCTTGTATTAGAGCTAGATAAATTGAATCAAGACATTCAAGCCAATACCACAGGAAGAATTGCAGCATCTACCGATATTCCCGGACGCCGCATCAAAATTGAAAACGACATTACCGAAGCGCTCTACTCAGGACGTATCACAAACAGCGAAGCCGCAGCTTTTAGAAGTCGTCTGGAAAACACCAAAGAAACAGAGCGCACATTGCGTGCTGATGGTGCCTTTTCACAGCAAGACCAGTTGGCAATGTCATACGAACTCGATCAGATCAGAACCATGCTTGAAAAAAGTCTTCGCACTCGTCAAATCTCTGATCCAAAAATCGACAAAATGCAGGCTGACCTTGATGCCCGCATAACCTCGCTTCTTACTTCTGGCAAAATTACAAACGAGGTTGCACTGCAATTCAGAGCTGATGCAAGTCGTATTGCTAACAGAGAGCGTCGCTACCGTGAGAACGACGGCGAGCTGACTTCTGAAGAAGCAGTTGATCTCGCTTACAGTCTTGAGCAACTAGACAAAAAATTAGATGTCTACTCACCGCTTGCTCAATCGCCCGAAGAAAAATTGATTGACGATAAAGAAGAGGAAATCAAAAAACTTATCTCTCAAAACAGACAAGCCAACAAGCTTACAATTCAGCAAGCGCAAGGATTCACTAGAGAATATAACTCTATTGAATCGCTCGAAGCTGTTTACAAAAGCAATGGCGTTTTGTCGGCAGACGAAATAACCGCTCTCAATCAAGATTTGGACGATCTGCGCGATCGCATATCTAAAGCAATTACAGTAGCAGTTCCGCCTGCTGCTTTCAGCCAAAGAAAGAACGACCTCAAAAAACGCATTATGGAAGCAATCGCAACAAGAAAGTTGAGACCCGGAATTCATTCTGAAGACCTGCTCGACGAGCTTGCTCGCATTGATGCTAAGGAACAATTCTATTTGTCCGATGGCAATTTCGATGAAACAGAAGTATTAATCATTGGTCGTGATCTCGACTCGCTCACACGCACACTCGAAGGCGCATTACAAGCTCTTCCAAGTCTTGGTGAACGCAAAGCCCAACTCGAACTCAAACTAAATGCAGCTCTTGCAGCGAAGCGTTTGACTCTTGGTCAAGTCGATGATTTCAAACGTCAAATAGCCCGCTTGTCCGGCATGGAAGCTGCTTATCGAGCAGATGAAATACTTACTGACGAAGAAATGCTATCTGTTTCCGATGAATATGAAAAGCTCGAAAACAAACTTGCACGAACTCTGCCTGCACTTCCAAACATAAATCAGATACAAGCAGATACAACAAAGAAACTCGAAGAAGCCAGAGGCGCAAACAAAATTTCCGAATCCGATGCAAATAATATGAAAGTAGAACTTGAGCGCATAGCATCGGTCGAGCGCGTTTTCCGCAACTCAGACAATTCTTTGAGCGACTGGGAAGTGGTATCACTCAAAGGCGACCTGGACAAATTGAACACAGACATCGACAAGGCAATCAAAGCTGCTGAGCAGCCAACCGTTGTAGTGAATGTTTCTAATTTGCCTAGCGACTCTCGCAATCACTGGGCGCAACAATATATTGGCATGTTAATCGACAAAGGCACCATCGGAGGTTTCCCAGACGGAACCTTCAAACCAGACGATGGTATCTCACGCGCTCAATTTGCTGCCATCATTGTAAAAGCTCTAGGCTTGCCTCCAGCCGGTCGCAATGCCGAATTCAAAGACCTCTCTGACAAACACTGGGCTTACAAAGCCATTAGCTCAGCGGTCGAAGGTGGTCTTGTTGGTGGTTTCCCAGACGGGAGTTTCCGTCCAGAAGACAAAATAACCCGCACTCAAGCGCTCGTAATCTTGGCTAAAGCTTTGCCTGGTGGCAACGTAGCTCCAACAACACTGGATCGCTACAAAGACGGAAGCACAGTTCCAGCATGGGCAATACAAGCAGTAGCGAAAGCTGCTAAAGCAGGCATTCTCGTCAACTATCCCGACGCGTTCGTGATTAGAGCAAATGATAATGCAACAAGAGCTGAAGTTGCTGCATTGACCTATCAGACCATGGCAAATCTTGGACAGAAATTGCCATCGATCTCGACTGGACTTGATGCTGCCATCAAATAAATAGTCGAAGCAATTCGATAGACCAAATTAGCGAGAGTAGAAGTTTCGGCTTCTACTCTTCTATTTTGACTTTGTCAGTCATCCAGAAATACGATTTGACCAGCTCGTAAAATGCATTGATAGATGATTTAAAATTTGTCTCGTCGCGCGAGGTCAGCACGATAGTCACAACCTTTTTGGGTTCTTCGATATAGCCGACGGCTTCAAAAGTATTGAATTTGTCACCAGACAAATATTTGATATGTGCTTTAGTGCCTTGTGTGCAGGTCACAGGATCTTTATCGACAATTTTATAGTTGGGTGCATCCTGACTCATGTGTTTAAGATCGTCATCAATAACGTCCTGCAGAGTCTTATCCGTTTTATCGTTGATTCGAGAATACATTACTGCTTTAGACTCTGACCAGCTGCCCCCCTCGGGATAGAAAACCGCATGTATCCCCTGGCTTACACCAGCTTGATTGTCCAAAACCCAGCCTTTTGGGGCAGACAAACAATATGCATGGTCCTTGCCATAAATAATTCCGCCCTTGAATCTAGAGTCATCTTCCTTTTCATTCATTTCCTCAAGAAGCTGATCGGGCTTTTTGGCATCTTCTGCAAATGCTCCATTTGTGGTCAAGCCACTAACAAGTCCAAGCGCCAGAAATACAAGATTTAATTTCGTGGTTCGAATTTTCATAATTATCCAACTGTCCTATCTAGAAAATTTAGGAGAGGATCGCAAGAACTGCGATCTCATTTAAGCTCAGAGTGTTCTTTCAGGAAAGAATCTTCATCCATAGTGACTGGCACTATTAAAATTTTTGTCGAGTCTTTGGGACTAGGCTTAAAATCTAGCTTTACCACCTGGGTTTTACGCGTCGCAATAAGCCTTGAGCAACCAGAGGCAAGTTCTGGTTTAGCATTCTTTGTCCAGGCATCGTTAATCGTCCATCCCTTATCGGACAACTCTTTCAAATAGAACTCGCGTATTTTATCGGCATTATCTGCAGTGACAAAGGACACATAAGCTTCACCAATATCGGCAGCACCTTTAGACCCAGGATAAATTGCAAGATTGGTATTTTGAATGAATCCGCCTTGTCCAACTTGGGTTTGCAGAACAATCCCTTCTTTTCCAGTGGGCATGTCACCTGCTGAAGGTCTCATACTAGAACATGCCGTTAAACAAACCGACACCAAAATAGTGCACGATAATAATTTGCTTTGACCAATCATCACTATCTTCCCCGCAAAGCCAGGTGTAAAATTCTAGTGCATAAGAGGACAAAAGAAAATGGAACAGGAAAATAAAGTCGAGTCTGGCGATTTGCAACCGCAAACCTCAGGTCAAATTCGTGTTTTGAGTGACGCCGGGTATCCAGTAGCTCCCTTTAAGTTCATCTTGATGTCTGCTCTGACATTCAATTTTTATTCTGTGTATTGGGCTTACAAAAACTTTGCGGTGCTTGATACTACTCCAGTCAAACGTCCTAAAGTTTTAGCAGTATGTTCGGCAATTTTTCTTACAGTGACCTTTTACTGGCTTTTAAAATATGTCGAAGAAGCAGCAGCGCGCCAGGGTAAAAACATAAACCTCAATAAAGCTTTTCTTGCAAGCGCCTATTTTGCAGTTCATTTTATAGAAGTGTGCGTCAACCGCGCAAATTTAGATGGCGTTACCACTGAAATAGTTAATTTGATAGGCATGGCATTAAATATCGCAATTATGATGGTGCCACTAAATGCGGTATTGAATCTATCAAAAACTACTGAGCCACCAACGCCGGTCGATTTCGACTTCACTATTGTGAATTACGTGCTCATAGTAATCGGCGGAATCCTAACCTTGCTAGGAATAGTAGGAGCATTTATTCCTGACTAAATTAGGCTTTTGTGATGTCGTACATCACCGCCACCGATGGCAGTGCTTGAATCATAAAACCAACCACAAACAAAATTGCCCCGATGAATCCAAAAGTCTTTGGTGGCAGATTGTCTGCGTACCACTCGATAATGGGACTGAGCGTTGTTACAACCAAAATAGTGCATGCAAAAGTAAGCCCCATACTGATGGCAAATTGAAACAGTTCGCTTTGCCCTGTGAAAGCCGCACCAAGAAACGTAACGATAATAGCTAATCCACCTAGAACTCCTGCTATTACTAATTGTTGTTTTTTGAGTTGAGGTTTCTTTTCGCTTTGATACACAGTAGCTGGCGAAATTCCCATACGTGGCAATATAAGCGACATAACAAGAACGATTATGGCCATCAACCAAGCCATTTTTGGAAATCCAGCGACATAAACGCCTACGCCAATTCCAAGGGCTCTTATAACACCGATTCGCAAAAGTAGCCAAAAGGAATCTTTATTTGCACGAGAAGCATTTTCTAAATGCAAACCAAAAGCACTACCAATTCCAATACCAGCGGGCAAGGCAAATTTGGGACCAAGTGACAAACAAAAAATCAAAACTGCAAGCAGACTATAATTAACCAGCCTGAAAAAAGTATTGAGAGGTCCTTTTTCTCCTCCCAATAAATCGTAGGCTAGATAAATTCCGCCTACAACATCACAGGCCATGCCCAAAAGTGTTAATTGTGCCGCAAAATGTGGTTCCATCAGACCCATTTTAACAGTGGCAAAAAGTTTTGTGCAGACTATAATATCTATTCTATGACTGAGCCTCCAAAGAAGCCAAAGAAAAAGCGCAAGACTAAGGACATAGCAAGCGAGGGCATGATGACGCGCTCGCAGCTTGAAACTACTATTGAGCTGGCTGCGCTCAATCCGACAGAAAGCTTGAATCCGGCTTTTCCTATCCGCGAGTCGTATATTCAGGGGCTTCAGGCTGTAACTGATTTAACCGACGATCCTGAAGAAGCAGAAGAGTTTCAGGCTCAATTTTCAATCAACTATATAGAGCGCAAAGCGCGCGAAATCAAAATCGCTTCTTTCAAGGACCCCAAAAGCCGTCCTTCTAGCGGTGAGCAAATTGCAGAATATGCCAAAAAGCTTGGAGAAAAATGGGGCGAAGGCTGGTGGCTCAATCAGCACACTGGTTTTATCGACAGAGTTTATCGAGATCTAGACATTGTGCTGCCCTGGCAGCGTGGTGCTGTGCCGGATATTCATGAAATGCGTATTCTTCTTGCTACTGCAAAAGGCTGGGAAGTGGCATATTACGACGTTATGCCTCTTGAACTTTACAAATTGCAGCCAGGCGACCTTGCGTTCTGGGACAAGCTAAATCAAGAAAAACTCCCCGACGCAACAGTAAAATTCAACCCTTTCCTGCAAGCTGGCATTGTTTGCGACCATTTCGATTTCGAATCGATGTGTCAAAACGAAGGTGCTGGAACTCCGACCATAATTTTCCGAATCAAAAACGATTAATGTATGTCAAACTAGGTATTGCTAATATCCTCTTTTCAACATTGAGATATCCCTCTTGACGACCCACGTAGCGGACATCATCCTTGGCATTACCGGTTTCGCCATTATCGTAACCGTCTTTTCTGACGTGTTTCAGTCCATTATTGTGCCGCACTACCGACCAAGCGCTGGACGTTTTTCGGCTTTTCTGGTTTCGCGTCTCATGTGGAGACCTTTCTGCGCGATAATTTCGTCTCTGCCTTGCAAAGCCAGTCACTCAAGTTACCTCACTTTGTTTGCTCCAGCCGCCATGATGGCTTTGTTAATATCGTGGCTTGGAATCATGATCACTGGATTTTCGATTTTACTCTGGGCTGAGCGTGCGCAGATTCGTCCCCATCTCAAAGATCTGCCAGAAGCTATTTATTTTGCTGCCACATCTGTATTGACCATCGGATACGGTGATGTGGTGGCAGAATCGGTACTGGCTCGCATAACTATTATTGCTGCAACAAGCTCTGGAATAGTGCTTTTAGCAATTACAGTCTCCTTTTTATTTGCTATGCAATCGCATTTCCATTTGCGCGAAATAAACTCGCAAATTATCTCATCGCGCTTCGATAATGCTACAAGCGGTGCTGTTGTATACAAACACATCATGAATACAAGTGCGATGGTAAGCAATCTTGAGCTTTGCGAGCGCTGGATTGTCGAAGTCTATCAAAGCCATTCGGCATATCCATTGTTGTTGTATTTCCGCTCTCGCGGGTCTTGCCCACCCTGGCTCATAAACCTTCTGACCATTCTTGATGCGGTAAGTATTGCAGAAACTATGAATGTGACCCAGAATCGAATGCTTTTCAATTCCATTTATAGCAATGGCTGCAGGGCTGTTGAAGTGTTTGTAAGTTACTTAGGACTCAAAGTAGACGACGAGTCAGTAAATGATTATGTCACCACGACCCAGACATACGAACCTATTTTCAGATCGTTTGGATGCGCAGACCCTGTGAGCGCAGCTATGGATTTTGCTATGCGCAGACGAGCTTATTTTGGCAATATGCAAGCATTAGCACAGTTTTTCATGCTAGATCTTCCACCACTCACTTATTCTGGCGAAGAAGTCGCGCCGCTCAGCCCAACCACCAGAAGTGGTACACAGGAGTTTGTACGTGTCAGAAGATAAAAAGGAAAAGAATAAATCAGACAAAAAGCCTCCAGTCATGAAAATGGCTAGAACCACAAGTAGTGATAACACTAAAGATGATGGTTCAATCTATGACACAATGCAAATCAAGACTCTTGCAATTCAAAACAATCCGGTAGCACAGGCAGTGGCAGACATGCTTGGCAAAACTGAAGATCCTGATATTCGAAACACTATTAAAAAAGCCGCGACTGACGTCATGAAACCAGAGTTAGGCTCTCCAGAAGAGCTGAGCAAAAAGCTGGAAGCGCAAAAAGAAGAATCAGTCAAATCTGAATCTGAAGAAAATCAATCGAAGTCAGATTAAGATGAAAGCCCGGTTTTGATACCAGGCTTCCACCGCACTTTTCAGTTGAGTCGCCTTTGCCTAGCGACCGGAGCGATTCATGGTTACAACAGTAGGCGTAGAATCTTTTGGCGCCAGTCCACCAATTTCAATGTCCATTGCCAGTCCTCCGCTGTAATAACTTTTTCTAGGTTGTGCGGTTAGCTCTCCACCGTTCATTTTGGTGAAAGTGCCATCTTGAATAGAGTCTGTATTATCAAATGCAATTAGTTGCGTTGCCATTTTGCCTTTACCTAAAAGCATAGCAATCTGTTCGCTACCGTTGAACTCTGGCAATTCGCACCAAGCAACATTTTTTCCGGGTAATGGTTGACCAGCGTGATTGCCGCCATATTTCGTTCCAAGATATCGCACGTTGTTTCTGAATATAATCACCGGATTGATACCACCTTGAATGTTAGTATCGGCAATTATTTGTTCCTGCAGGTGAGCTGTGGTACCAACAGGAAAAGGATCGTTATTTAAAACACGTCTTGAGATTTTTCCATCCGAAGCAAATTCGTAAGTATAGATCTCGTCCTTTTGACCCATACCAAGTCCATTGAATGATTCACTCACCATATTCAGTACCGAGGCGAGCTTGGGTCTCATATTGCCGTTACGCAGCCAATAATACAAGTGTTCACCAAATTGTTTGGAAGTATTTGCAGCGGTTCCACTTTTGGTCGCATACATACGCGCGGTAGAATCGAGCGGATAGTCACCGTAAAACGATTTGAACGTAGTAACTTTGTTGTCCGAAAAAGTGTTGTCTGCAAGCAAGTCTTTCCACGAAGAAAGAGGACCTACATGCTCTCCACTAAATCTCAAAGTCAAAACTCCTTTGGGACCAGCATCCTTTCTAGAATATGGCTGACAGCACGAAGTATAAGCAACTTCAGGATGAATTTCGAGACTCGATTTTATTGAATCGGTTCGCTTCACTACAATAGCTAAACGCACAATAGAATTGATGTGGTCTTTGTCTGCATCTTTGAACTTAGTAGCTGTAACGACTTTCGATGCAGATCCAAGTCCAGCAAAATGGAAGTCTTTATTGTTGTATGGAATGTTGATAAAAGGTTTGTATTCATCTCCTCGAATAGAGCTTTCAGGGATCTGAGCTAATTGTTTAGGTTCGGGAATTTTAATTGCTGAAGATCCGTCGGCATCACTCAACCAGCCACACGACAATGATACCGATTGCAATTTGACATTTGATGGAAGATTAGAAGCCAAATAGCTTTCAACCTCTTTCTTGATATTGATCATGTCTCCTTCAGCATCGGCATAACTGGTATCACCATCAAGCGCATTTGCAATTGCTTTGTTCAGTTCTGTTATGGTGGCAAAAGCGTATTGTCTATCGATTTCAGCCAGATCTTCCATGGCTTTGTTATTCAGCTCTTTTGCAACAATCATGTTTTGTCTGATCGTTCCAAGCAGAGTATTGATACTAATTACAGGAAGTGGCTCCCCATCGACGGCAAGTGTACCGGCACCAGTTGGGGGATAGTTGCTCAAGGACACATAGCCGAAGTGGGGGTCATTAATTACAATCCTCGAAATACCATTGGCAGCCAGAAGACAAGCACCGTCTGTGGCGTTCGCCGCTTTGTCTCGCTCGACGAAAAAGAGACCAAATTGGCTTACGAGCATGAATGCTGGCACAAAGACCAAGCAAACTACTACGGTGGTCATCACAAGTACATTACCTTTGGCATTTCGAGAATTATTCTTCATCACTATCTTCCTGCGATTTTGTTTTCCAGAGCAGTAATTTGACCTTGCAAAGTTGCCATCTCAGCATACAAAGCGGTGTAGGCGGCCGCTAAGTCTGCCTTAGCCTGTGCAATTTTGGCTTCCTGAGCCGCAATTGCAGAAGCGCTTGCGCGATTATTTCGCATGTCTAAAAGTCTATTTTGCATGTCTAGAATTCTGTTGTTCTGGTCTCTCAACCTGTTTTCTTTATCTCTCAATCTATTCATTTGATCTCTGAGTCTGTTTAACTGATTGCCCAGATTAGGATCGTAAGGAGGTGGATTAGGAGTCGGATTTGGAGTTGGAGTCGGAGTCGGAGTCGGATTTGGAGTTGGAGTTGGAGTCGGAGTCGGAGTTGGAGTTGGGGTCGGAGTTGGAGTTGGAGTTGGAGTTGGAGTTGGGGTTGGAGTTGGAGTTGGAGTTGGAGTCGGGGTTGGGGTCGGCGTTGGCACCGGGGGCGGTGGCTCAGGAGTAGGATCTGGCGGTGTCGTTTGTCCGTGCCTCAAGTTTGCAATAAGTGTTTGCATCTGGGGCGTGTCCTGACCATTTTTTGGTTGAACACCAAACATGTAACTTTCCCACCAGGGTCCTGCTGACCAGTAGGTATAACCGGCCCATACGTCGCTGTTGTCGTGCATATATTGAAGCATCGCACTGAGACTGGCTCTTGCTCCGGAGTCTGCAGTGACACCAATTTCTGAAAGAAATGCTTTTTTATGATTTTGTTTACACCAGTTAGTGAATCCACTAAGTGTTGCAACTGCGTTTGCAGGACTCAGATAATCAGTGTGGGAGCCAGATCCATCATAGTCTAAATACTGGTGAACGTCATAAGAAAAATTATTTGCAGGATCAGTAATATTGATCATTACCTGCGCGTTACCATTATTCAACCAATCTTTTGGATGCATCCAGTAAGTAGACGGGACCAAAATATGACCAGTCGCGCCAGTTGCACGAATAGCATTTATAGATGCTTGAGCAGTGGCTAGCCAGGTCTGAGCTGTCATGCCACCATTTACTGGCTCGTTCATCAGTCCATACATAACCCTTGGATTGCTCTTATAGCGATTAGCCATCAAAGACCAGAAGTTTGCCAGTGTGGAGTTTGCCAGTCCTCCAGACACACCAACAGTCTGACCATAATAAGCACCGTAGTTGTGAGCATCGAGAATTACATATAAACCTTTGGCGGTGGCACGATTAACAACTGCATCCATACGAGCGACTTCAGCGGCATTGAGAGCACCATTTACCTGATTTTGCATACGTTCCCATCGAAAGGGGACGCGAATAATATTCATTCCTTTCGAAGCAAAATAATCTATATCTTGATCGCGTGGATAAATGTATTGAACACCCACTTGACCAGGCAGGGTTCCTTCACCCCACTCAGCACCCGAGATGTTCACTCCTTCGTATTCCATAGCGGCACAGGCTGGACCTATGCCTAGTAAGAGCGAGAATGCCAGTCCCGAAAGGACATGGTGCACACGAAATTTGGACAATAAGGTATTAGACGCCATAACACAAACCTCCCTGGACTATTAGTCTTGAGTGCTGTGTTGAACGCGCGCTTCAAACTTGCAAACTGACCATCACAGCTTGCCTGTTCAAATGTATTAATTCAGATTTTTAACGCAGAAGTGTTTTGCCTACTCTCATCATAGGCGGGCCTCAGGTTTTGGCAAATCACCTAAGTGAGGGAAATTACAGACACAATGGCTAATTGCATGATTATTTGGCACTTTAGGGCAGGTCTGGATCTAACACGAAGTACATACCATTCGAGTGATGCGATCACTCTAATACATCCCTGGGGTTAGCCCTTATCCGGTTATTTTATCCAGGTTAGTTAGGTCCAAAGTACTAGGCGGATGCCTGACAGAGTTCTAGAAACTTTTTACTATGGAGCTCTACAGCATCGTATCGCTTGTAGAAAAACTCGATAACAATTAGATCTTGAAGTAACTCCAACTGTTCATCTTTTGAGGCAGTTTTTAGTCTTTTATTTAATTTCGGGATTGCATGAATGGAAGATCGATGGAGAGGGACTATTAAAAGGACTAAATTGACCAACAAACCCAAAGGCGCAAATGTGAAAATCAGCGACCAAATTGGATGCACATGATTTGAGTGCCCTTTAATTAAGACTCGTTGATCACTATGCTTATCTGCAAAAACCAAAGCAACTCTCTCACTAAATTTTATGTAACTGCCAAAAAACAACGGAATCACCAGGCAGTTAAATATGATCAATAAACTCAAAGTGAGTTTATGAACCACTGGAAAACGAAAATGAAAGCCAGCTATTAGCTTTGAATCAAATAAAAAAGAATGACATGCAACAAATAAAAGGACTAGTAGAAATAAAATCGAAATGAGATTTATCAGCACTACAAGGAACTCTCCGCGACAATAAAATTGACTGTTTGACCAAAGCTGCATTTCAAAACATCTGGCAAAGAAAGAAAGTCCACCAAAGAAAAATGTCAGTATTGTGAAGATTACCGCACTAAACGTAAGTAGCTTGTAATTAAAAGCTTTATTTACATACTTCCTGAAATTCAGATCAGCTTTGTCCATCTACCCACACTTTCGTCCCTGCACATGCTTACCTTTTGGTCGCGCCATCTTTTTCACTTTATGAGTGCGCTCTTCCATCAGCCCCATTAATCGACGGCTATATACATCTGCCATCACCATGTTTTTGCGATAACGCTCAAATACAATCAATCTATTTAAATGCTCACACAAGGTCGCTTTGTCTTTCGACTCCAAGATGGCTGCAGAACATTGTGCCACCATTTGATTGAGCATGTCATTTTTCAGTTTGTTCAAAAGCAAAATCAAAGGCACCGCAATTACTACCATAATAGGCAGAACCGACTGCACCACTTGCAGTGCTTTCATTTCCTCTAAATCCATAGAGCCAGAAAGACCCATATGACCAGATTTCATTACTGAAATTACTTGTGCCCAAAGTGTTACCTGGATAAGTGAAAGTATCATGGACAGAAAAGCTTTCAACTTACGCTGCGACTTCAAAGCCACTGTCCAAAACTCAAGGGCAGAATTTTTCTTTTGCAGAACAGACAAAAATGCAACCGCTCCAGCAAAATACAGGAACGAAACCATAGGATCCAGTCGCAGAACGTCAAATCCAATGACCAAAAGCAGCGCGGCAAATAAATATCTATGGATAGTAAAAACCAATTCTTAAATCTCCAGAGGAAGTGGATACTCTAGTAATAGGTGTTTTTGGTTCACTGCGCATCCGTAGAAATACCATGCCATATATATAGTTGCGCAAAAAGCACCCATTTAATCTTGGCGCTTTGCAGCCTCGCTAATGCCTTGCCTGTCTGTCTTAGCTATAATTTCGACAATGGTCAACACCTCTAAATCCAGTACTCACCAATTCTTCATTCGGTCTTTGTTGACCGCATCTGCCATTCTGGCAATCGCTGGCAGTATTTCGCTCTTGGATGCACTCAAATTGCCTCTTTCGGCACAGCAAATTTCAAGCAACGACTTAAATCGCCTGGCGACGACATCGATGCAAAGCATTAAGAGCCTGAATTTACCCAAAGAAAAGTTCTCTATATCAGTACCGTCAAACTGGATTACCAAAGAAGCCACCCTCCCGTACATTTACAAAGCCTCGACTCCACAAAACGAAGCGGATGTACATGTCACCGTGGGCGATTGCGACGATGACAGTTCAGCTTCTTTTGCAAAGAGCGTAATTTTTTATCTGCGCAAAGATCCTGATATTTCAGTTGAAAACTGCAACGACCAGGAAGTCCTCATAAGTGGTGTCAAGGCTATCCGACGACAACAAACTCTGATTATCAAAGGAAGTCGAATCTGGCAACTTTGTTATTACATCGTGAAGAACGGCAAAGCCTTTGGCTTCAACGCCTCTACTGACGAGCGAACCGGAAAAATTTTAACTCCAGTTTTTGACAAAATGGCAACTTCTATTCAAATAAATGAATCTCCCTCCTTTTCACCAACAGGCATTTCTGCTGGTGCGCCAATTCGAGATAAATGGGCACTGGTGGTTGGAATCAGTCAATTTCAAGATAAAAGAATTCCTTCATTAAAATACGCAGCAAAAGATGCGCGAGACTTCAGAGACTTCCTTGTAAAAGAAGCAAACTTTGCACCTGATCATGTGCGACTTCTACTCAATGAAAAGGCCACCGAACGCCAGGTAGTTTCTGAGTTGGGCAGTAAGTTTCTTGCAAGAGTGGCAAAAGAAGGCGATTTAATTGTTTTATATTTCTCAACGCACGGCAGCCCGTCTAAGGCAGATCTAAAAGGAAAGAATTATCTGGTTGCCTACGATAGCGATAAAGACGACCTCTACGCCTCTGGGATCGAAATGCAAAAAATCGTAGAGACGCTTAACGACCGCGTGGATAGCACCCGAACCTTACTTGTGTTAGATGCATGTCACAGCGGCGCCACCACTGCTGGCACTAAGGGAATGGAAGACGCAAGCAATTTTAGTGCCGAAGAACTAGCTCAAGGTTCGGGCAAATTAGTTATTTGTTCCAGCGCCCCTGATCAAAAATCATGGGAGTCAATGCGTTATCAAAACGGAATTTTCACTCGCAAATTGATCGAAGGTTTGCGCATGAATGGCAAGAAAACCAAGCTTGGCGATGCTTTTAGTTTTGTCTCTAAATCGGTCAAATCTGAAGTGCAAGAAGACCAGGCAACCAAACAAGAACCTATTTTGCGCAGCAAGTGGGACGGTAACGACCTCACTCTTGCAGTACCGCCTGCCGAGCCCCAAGCGCTTCCTGTAAGTGTCAAATCTATTCTTGGACCTGACAGCACCCAAACAGCGCCGCAAAACTCAGGTACAATCAAAAGAACCCAACACAAATAAGAGGATTTCTGGAGGCATGCGTTCAGCCATTAAAACCAAAGACAATTTGGATCTTTCCAAATACGAAATTTTTGATATCGAAATTAACGCCGCGCCAGCCAAGGTTTGGAGCCTGCTTAGCACATACGAAGAAGTACCCAGGGTTTTTGGTTTCATTACTAAAGTAAAGCGCGTAAGACAGACTGGACCAATCTTGTTGCTCGAGCAAGAAGTTCAGCCACTTCCTCCTGTACCTGCAATCAAATACGCAGTAGAAGTGATGGAAGAAAAGGAAGTGAAACTTTCCTGGGATGGCAGAACGCCATATATCAAAGTAAACAAAGGCTTTTTCAAGCTACAACCACTCGATGGTGGCAAACGCACTCATGTCACATTTGCTTGCTGGGCAGAAGCTGCGCTTCTCGTGCCAGTCTTTGTTGTGAAAATGCAACAAAAAATCATCATGCCCAAAGTGCTTCAAATTCTCAAAGAACACGCCGAGAAAAAATGAAAGCAAAAATTCTGACTTTACTTCTTGCAGTCATGTCGGGATTTGCGCTGACAATTATTCAGGCTCATGCTGAAGACAAGCCTGGCTGCCTCATTATTTTGGCCAATGCCCCACGTTTTGAAGATAAGCAAATAGGTGAGGGCGGCTTTGCAAGCAAACTCTACAAAGCCTACGAAGAAGCTTTTAAGAACTCAGATTCTATTAAAAAAGAACATTACGAGTGGTTGCTAATTAATGGAACACCTGCAGGAAAAATTTATGGTGCCATGCTTTTGCGCGGCACCCAAAATGCAGATGACAAAAATAGTTTTGCAAGATTGACTAACGATCAAAGCAAAATAAAATTTCAGTCTGGATGCGAAGTATCAGAAGACACAGTCAGTGCAATAGCTAAAAGCTTTATGAAAAGTGGCGATTACTTCGGTTTTAGATATTTGAAAAAGAGTAAGGATAAATAAACAAAAAGAGCGCCGGTGTAATCCGGAACTCTCTTCGTCAGGCTTTTAATCAAAAACTATTTGACTTTGATTTCAGCGGAATAGCTAGATTTTACCGGCTTGACCTTGGTTTTGGTTTTGACGGTAGTGCTTTTCGAGACTGCTGGAGCAGGCTGAGTGGTTTCGACTCTGGTCTTTTCAACCCTTTCAGTGGTTACTGGAGCCGATTCAGTTTCGGTGTAAGTGGTCTTTTTGACCGATGTTTCAGCCGGTTCTGATTCAACTGTAGTTGTTGAGATTGAGTCAGCCATTGCGTGACCAGCAAAGAGTACTGTTGCCACGATAGCAGCTGCAAAAGGTGTTGCTTTTGTCATTGCGAATTTTCCTCCATTTTGAAATTGGATGCCTTCATTTATGGAGTAGCGCATTGGTTATAGATCGATTTCCAAGATATAGGCTAAATACCTTTAAGAAACAAAGGGGGGCACTATGAACATTCGAAACATCATTATTGGTTGTGGGCTTTTGATTATGGTTGCCATGGCGTTTTATCCACCCTGGACCTATCAAGACGGTAATGGTCGCAATGAAGCGATGGGATACAACTTTTTATGGAATCCCCCGGCCCGCTCAAATGACGCACATGCTGACATTTTCGGGCTGAAAGTAAACATAGACGGACCAGATACTAAAGCAAACGGTATAGATATGTCCAAACTTTTGTACCAGGAGGTTATAGCTTTGGCTATAGTTGCTGGTCTTGTGTTTTTGGTAAGATTAACTCCGCAAAGACGTTAATGCGGAGGCGCAGTTCATGCGCGAATTGAAAGAAATAAATTATCGCCAGGGCGCATTGCGCTTCAGCGTTCCTGTCAATTGGAATGAAGAATATGGACGTGAATCTGGCGGAACTTTTTTTGAACCGGCGCCAGACTCCGGCACTTTGCGTCTTTCGGTGGTGGTGCTAAATACCAAAGGCAAAACAGATGCCGATGCGCTTGAGCGCTTTTTGAGAACTCGTCCAGAAGCCAGAGCCAAGGGCGCACAAATTTCTAAAGAACTAAACGGCAATGTAGTTTTGCAATTTATTCAGCGAACAAACGAAGGCGGCGATGACATGAGCATCGTCTGGTGGTTTGTTGCTAGTGGTGCATTTGAAAATTATATTCAAATTGCAATGTTTAGCTTCTCTCTGCTCAATATCAATTTAAATAAAGAACAAAACAAAGAAGATATTCTTTTGCTCGATCAAGAATTGCGCAAAACTGAATTTGTCAAAATGCCCCAGATTTCTGGCAGCCACTCCTGATGTTCGGGCTTCATCAAACATGAGCGCAGACAAGATATCGTGTCTTGATCCCAATTCATGTCAGGCAGTTTATTCTTAAAAAATTCAGCAGGCAAATTCGCCAGGGCAAGATGAAGTCCTGATTCTGCAGCTTTTGCGAAAATCTCTTTTGCTTTAAGCGAAGAGGCAGATGCAGACTTATCCTTAATTGCAAATACAACAATGTCTAATTCTGGCTCGAACGGAACCACGAACCGCTCGTCGTGCATTAGCTTTTGATAAAAATCGATTGCACTCTTATGGCAAGTCGAAATGTTTTTTGCAAACAATGAATTTTTCTCCATTGGCAAGAATTTTTGTGTAGCCCAAAGTGCCACAGCTGACGCTCCTGCCCGTGAACATTCAAGACTGATTTCGCCAAGATGCAAATCGTTCGAACTAAAATAAGTATAGGGCGAGTCGTGCTTATACAACTGACCGACCGAAGGGTCTTTGAATAGTACACACCCGCAACCGTAAGGTTGAAGCCCGTGTTTATGCGGATCTATAACGATAGAATCGGACTGGGGAATAGCATCAAAAGCTAAGCGTGCCTGTTTAGATAGATTGTCTGCTAGTTTGAAATAGCCACCATATGCAGCATCTATGTGAATTCGGAAATTAAATTTTTTCTGTAACTCAATTATTTGAATCAGAGGATCTACTGATCCGGTTGCGGTAGTGCCAGTGGTGACAACGACTGTACCAATATCATTCGATTTGAGCATCACCTCGAGTTCTTTGACATCCATTCGTGCATTCGCGTCAACTGGAACGCTTTTGAATGGAATTTTCAAAACCTCGCTAATGCGGCTGTGAGTATAATGGGCCTGACTTGATGCCACAATCATTTTGCCGGGATGCAATCTATCAGCCACCCAGAGAGCCTCCAGGTTAGCCATGGTGCCGCCGCTGGTCAAATGACCTAGGTGCGTTTTGAAACCTAGCATCAAGGCAAGATTTGCAACGGCTTCTTTTTCCATTGCAGAGCTTGCTCTGCCACCATCAAGAGCGTGATTATTTGGGTTGAACCAAAGAGCAAGAGTATAAGCAAGACGTGCTACCGCATGTGGAGGCTTTATCATTTGACCTGCATAAAGCGGGTGCGGATATGGAAAATTGTCTTTTAATCTGATTGCAACTTCAGTCAAAACTGATTGCAGTTTTTTAGTTTGTTCATCATCCAAAGATGAATCAAAAGACGGCAAATTAGCCTCAGAAAACGACTCTTCCATAATTGCTACTGCTTGATTTAAAAGTTCAAGACTTTGATGCTCAAGCACAGCGCTTTTCTCTTTAATAGTCATATTGATTTTTATCCTTATGCATCAGTCGTCAGTCATGCAGCCATTGTCCGCAATCTATCGGCTTCAAGTCCGTCCCAGAATATTTTAACCGCATCAAGTATAGCCAATGCACCTAGCATGAAAGATTCCTCGCAAAAGCCCTCGCGCAAAAACAGCATTGATAATTCATCGTCTGTATGAGCAGCGTGTTGGTCTTCGATTTGGTCATGCCAGACCCAGAATCCAAGAGGAAGATCAGGATGAGATGATTCCTTAATCGATTTAAGCCCATCAATTAGTTCTTTCCAAAAACCTGCCGCCGCCCAATGCTCGATGGCGTGAGATGCGCCGGCTGCAACAGACCAGTCTTGCGAGCCGTACCAGGTCATCAAGGCATGGCAAAAATCCATTGTTGTTTTGGTTGCATGCGATGGTTTGCCAATTTGGTTGAACGACAATCCAAGGTGTTTGGCAAAATCCGCAAGCCATTCAAAATGACCAGCATCAAATTTGAATTTGCCACCATTTACAGAGCCATCTTTGTTGAAAACTACACCAAGCTCATTCATCAAAATTTCTTTGCTTGCTCTGTAAGACTGAAGATCCGTTGCATTTATGCATTTGCGTAACTGCGCCTCTATAAACAGATGACTAAAAACAGAAAACTGAACAGTAAAATGCTTTAGCTCTTGTTCCGATGCCATTCCCTGGCTGAACCAGGAAGTAAAATCATTATGTTGTACTATAGGATGATTCTTTATTAGATTATCGACTTTACTCGTGAAGTCCATTAGCTTGTCGGTTTTGGTCACTGTCATTGTGTTCATTTTCGTTCTCCTTTTCAATTTAAACGCAAAAAAAACCATCTTGGTCGGCAAGATGGCTTTCAAAAGATATCTCTATCTGTTTAATTAAACGCCAGCTATCCGACCTCCTTTGAGGCAGTAATAATACTGATAGCGGTAGGCGTTGTTTAATTGCATAGTTTGTCCAATCTAACAAAGATGTTTGGGGCTCACAAGCTTTTATGAAGTTTGTAATGGACGAATTAATCTAGCGATATTCTTTTATAGTTTCCGATTTCTTCTCAATTCGTAAGCTTTTAAGTTGCAATAGACAACTTCTAGATACGGTACCGCCACTTTCTTCTCTTCGGCCTTCAAAACCAGATCTCCGATTATTTGATCAGCTTCGATTGGATTATTATTTTGCATATCTCGCGCCATTGATGCCTGCAGAGTCGAGTTCTTATCGAGCAGGCGCTCTGCAAATGCTGGGCTTGGTTTATACCCGTGTGCGTTTGCAATGGCAAGACATTCTTTATATATAAGGTCTGCAATTTTCGCCCCGTAAGGCGAACTTGCAATTTCACCTATGGTGGCACCAAATAATGTAGTGAGTGCTGCAAGTGACGAAATCATGACCCATTTTTCCCACATGTCGGCAATTATTTCATTCGATTTTGAAGACTGACAATTTGCGGGCTTAAACAACTCATCTATCGCGTCGATACGTTGTGATCCTTTTGCATCTAATTCACCATATTTGATACCATGCTTATCGTTTAAATGTAAAATGGTTCCGTCTTTGTCTAGAGTCGATGAAATAATGCACAAACCACCTATAACTGGCTTTTCGCCAAACCTGTCCTTCATTTTAGTCATGTGACTCATTCCGTTCAATAAAGGCAAAACGGTACTTGAAGGTCCAACAGCCGGGGCAACTGATTTCATGGCTCCTTCTAAGTCCCATGCTTTGCATGTGAGAATAATCAAGTCATAATGAGAATCGACAGATTCTATGACCTTGAAATTCTTGCTTTCAAAATCGCCACTCTCGCCTTTGATTTTAAGTCCATTTTCGCGCATAAGCTTAGCGCGGGCCGGACGCAGCAAGAATGTGACATCACGTCCAGCCTGAATCAGCCTTCCGCCATAATAACCGCCGACGGCACCTGCTCCCAGAATCAATACTTTCATACTAATTTATCCCTACCGAGGCTTTTCATAGTATCATTCTTCAACTGCCAGTAGAACGGAGGTTGTCAGGCATGGTAATGCAGATTAATATTGGGTTGAGCGACTCGGCACGCAAGCAAATCTCAGAAGGATTAAACAAGCTTCTTGCTGATAGCTACACCCTTTACCTTAAGACCCACAATTTCCACTGGAACGTTACAGGTCCAATGTTTCAAACTTTGCACCTGCTTTTTGAAACCCAATATTCCGAACTTGCTTTAGCCGTAGACTTAATAGCCGAACGTGTTCGCGCGCTTGGTCACTATGCCGAAGCAAGTTATAGTCAGTTCTCGAAAGCAACTGGTATCAAAGAAGAAATCGGTCACCCAAATGCTGAAGAGATGATTCGTCAGTTAATCGAAGGCCAAGAACAAGTCGTTCGCACTGCTCGTGAATTACTTTCGAAGTGCGAAGAAGTACACGATGCGCCAACTGCAGACCTTCTTACGCAACGGATGGAAGTGCACGAAAAAAATGCCTGGATGCTTCGCTCATTGTTGGAAAAATAAAATGCCACCATTTAAATCGATTGCTGCAGTTGCTGTATTTCTGGCATTAAACATCACTTCGATTGCAGCACCAAGCTTTGCGATGAAGCGAGCGGCGAATATGCCAATGGTCATATCAGGTCTTGATGGCAGATTTTATGTTCGCTGCATTCCTGCAAAAGAAGATGGTGGTGCTGGTAGTACCAAAGTTTATCGGGTTGAGTCGAGTAAAGACGTACTACTCGACTCATACGATTTCTATCCCCAACATGGTATCTGGCTTGGCTGGTCGCCCAAAGCTGGCAAAGTAGCTTTGCTTACTCGTCTTGTCGAGCAAAATGTTGATCCAAACAAACAGGTGGAACTCACCTTCTATCTTGGTGGCAAAAAACTCAACAGCTATACGACTGCGCAACTTCTAAAAATGGGCGCACAAAAAAAGATTGATATGGTTGGCGGTAATTGCGCTGAGATTTCAGTGCGCGGATGCGAGCAAGTACCCGGGACGAACGATTATGACTTTGTCGTTCGCACCGGTCTTAAGAGCGTTTTGCGCTTTGACATTCTGACAGGCAAAGCAAAAGGCTGTGGATTACCGGATGCAAGCAGCAATGAAAACTTCAAATTCTAGATGGGTTTTGATGTCCCTTGCAATTCTATTGTTAGCATCGTGCTCAGGCGCAAAAGAACCATCAGATTCGGTCTCTGGAAGTAATCAAACGAATAAATCACCGATAACTGCAAAAAGCACTTCTTTAGTTCTTGCAGATGGTATCACTGTTACAAAAACAGAGCTTGAAGGAAGCAAGAAATATATCGAGAACATCAAAAAACTTGTGCCAGATGCCTCAGCCGACTCCGTTGTGGTGGCACAGAAAATCCTTCAACTTGGAGCCCCGGCAGAAAAGTTCAAGAACGATGGCACCATGCAAGCCATCATGACTTTTTTGGATGAATTAAAAACAGACAGCGATTTGATTTGCCTTATAAGAATTAATAAGGCAATCAGCGACAAAGAATTTGCTCTTGGTGAATCCAAAAACAACTGGCTCTGCCGTCTAACCAGAAGCACTATCTGGCTTAGCGCTGTGCGTGGCTCACTTATGCGCAAAGAATCAGGAAGCAAAATTCTCTTGCAAGCAAAATCTGCACTTGCACCACTTGACGGTACCGAAACCCGTGATTTTGCCGGTCTTGAAAGTTATCAGCGCGGACTCAAATAAAGTATCTACTTAATTTTTTTGATTACCAATTGATTTTTTGAGGCTCTGATCCAAAGAAAGGACCATTTACGCAGTACGAATTATCCTGCCATTCGAATTGCATCCATCCATAAGGTTTTTCTTCCATTTCTTTTGGAAGCTCGGGAACAGATTTGGCGTTAGCCATAAGTGACTTAATAAAATCAGCCTGACTTTTGTCGCCTTTGGCATCTGCAGTTATATCGACCAGACTTCCGTTAGAGACTTTGAAAATAGCTTGTACGGCGCCTTTACCTTTAGCTGTCCAGTCGCTCGTAAATACCTTGCGTAACTTGTCGCCATAATCACTTTCGGGATTAGCCTGGCTCTGGCTTTGTGACTCTGCATCTTCTCTGTCAGGGTCGCGACCAAATGAAACTTTCATTTCTCCATTGTCGTAAGTTTTTACTTGCCAGTGATCTTTATATACTTTCCACTTTCCACTCTCATTGACGAGAGCAACCGATCCTTTCATAGAGAAGCGCTTATCAGTAGAGTGTTTTTTGAATTCGGTTGGAATTTCATCTGGAGCGAGCTCAAAATAAACTTTGCCATTTTTATCCTGTTTGCTCAATATTTTCACAGTGCGCGGTTCTTGCTTGCACATTCCCAAAGCTAGTTGCTCCACCATTTTTTTCATTTCGGCAGGAGCGTTCTTAAACTCGTCCTCTTCTTTGGCAGTGATATTAGGATAGAAAGGTTTGAGATCTTCTAAAGACTTTGCAGTATGAAGTGTCTCGAAGTATCGCTTAAGAAAAACGTCGGGTGCCTCAGCAGGCTCTTGCGCCAGACCCGGTTTCATAAGAGTAAGTGCCAAAGCGAAGGACAATCCTAAAGCCTTTCGCGATCCTAAAAACATGGGTCAAACCTCCAAATATATACCGTTTTGCCTGATTATACAGTTTGTTCGGCTAAATTTAGGCGGAGGCCAGGGCTAAGATTAGAAGCAAATAAAAACCATCGAAATCAAGTCCTGCATTCTTTTGCTGATTGATACCAAATCTGGTGTTGATCAAGCGTCTGATACCACATACGCTTTCGACAATGCTTCAATGAAGAAGCGCTATCAATAAGGATAAAGGAGGACTATTTCTTTAGGAGTTTTTACGACTGTTTTCAATAGCAAATGTTCCCGATGCGACTCAATTTTTTATTTAGTATCGCGATTATAAGCAATTGATTAAAATACTCACCATTGCCAAGCGGGCAAAAAAATTCCATGTTATTAAAGAAATAATGCCACTTAGTTCAGTCAAGCATTCATTCATCTAGAAAGAGGTCCCCGATATGTCTTCCAACCGCACACTGCGTGCTGCAGTGGTTACTTTATCTGCTATTTTTTCGATCATGTTTAACCCGGGGCAAGCACAAGCAAAAGTCGATAAAGAAGTACTCAAGCTCAACGGCTTAAAGGTCGCTGTTCCTGGCCTGAAATGGCAAGATTCTTCTGTAACGCCTAAAGCAATTGTATTTGGGCTCCACGGCGGCGTTCAACACGCTGGTAACTTCGAAGAACTCGCCGAAAAATTAGCTCCAGATGGAGTTATTTTTTACGCTATCGACTTTCGCGGACATGGCGTCTGGCTGAAGGAAAGCGAAAAACGTCCAGCTGTAAACTATGATGCTACAGCTCGCGATTTAGTCCCGATAATTACCGAACTTCGCGCAAAGAACCCTCTTTTGCCTATTTATTGTGTGGGAGAGAGCCTTGGGGCTGCGATGGCAATCAAAGCTTCGGCAAATAACCCCAAACTATTCGACGGGCTTATTTTAGCCAGTGCAGGCGCCGGTCCGGCTACCAAATATCACGTTGGAGCCACATTTAGATCGATTGGCTCTGGAATCAAAACTCTTGGCACCACAGTAGATATTTTGCCCCACATAGGCGATATGTCCGATGATGAGCGCAGCAACAAACAAACTCTTTCAGACCCGCTCGTTCGCAGCAAACAAAGTCTCAAAGACCTTCTTGTTTCAGTCAATTTCTTGCGCACCTCGCATAATCTAGCGCCCAAACTAGACAAAGATTTGCCTGTTCTTGTGCTGCAAGGCGAAGACGACCACATAATTCAACCTGAATCGACTAAGAGCTTGTTCAAAAAATTAGGCTCCAAGAAGAAGTCTATAGCTACGTTTCCAAAATTCGGGCACTTGCTTGTAACCAATTCATATCTCAAACCTGAAGTAATTAAGACCATGTCTGACTGGCTCACAGAACAGGAGAAGATGAATGCGCCAGTGGCAACCACAGCAAATCGCCCCGACGGAACCTAGTGTCTAGATATCAGTAAAAACACCGACAAGCGTTTTGACAGTATAATGACTGGCATGAAATCTAAATTGCTTTTTTCTGTACTGCTTAGCGCCGGTCTGTCGAGCCAGACTATGGGTCTTCCAGCATTTTGCAAAGACATCGACTTGTCTAAAGCTAGTCGCCAGGAGAAATGGTTATGGGCTCATTCAATAATTTTGCAAGGAAGCAAAATCAGCGATAACGACCGAGCGAAAGCTTTTAAAATCATCGAAGAGGAAGAAGCAAATTTAGACCGCACGCCAACAGCACAGTCGGCTGTCTCCTATCTTGCGATCGTCGATTTTTACAACAAAGCCGGTGAAGTAAAGCTCAGTCGCGCAAAAGAAGGCAAAGCCATAGCAAAAATCGAAGCGGCTCTAAGACTTCCAGGCATGACAGATGCGCAGGTCATAAAACTGGCTCAGGGTCTTGAGTCGCTGGCCAAAAGTCATTTACAAAACGGTATTGCTGAAAGCAAGCCCGAAATGGACAGAGCAGAAGTGTTCTATTTAACCGCTTTGAACCTGCGTGATCGATTGCAACCAAAAGATCCGCAGCGTGGGCTTGGCTACAGACAAATAATCAAATTCTATCTCGACAATCACGAAGCCAAAAAAGCAAACGACTTTACCATAAGGTTGTCACAACTGGGCTCAAGCACACCGGTGCTTGGAAGTGGTCCCAATCAGAATCCAACAAACGAGCCACGGATTAAAGATCCCTGTCCCGCGTGCGGTAGGGGCTAATCACAATGCCTGAATTGAAAGTGGGATTACAAGCTATGCCCACTGAAGATTTCAGACAAGCCTCGACTCCTTTATTTTTAAATGAAAAGGTAGATATTCTTGAATGGAGTTTCGACGCCAACTGGGATCAAAACGACCATGTCTATCCAGATTGGTTCGAGTCATTGATTCAGGTCTATAGCGACGAGCAGAGTCTTCTGGGGCATGGATTTAGATTGTCTTTGTTGTCTGCCAAAATTAGTCCAAGACAAATCAAATGGTTGGAGCGCTTAAAACAAGAATGCGCCACACGAAACTATTTGCATATTTCAGAACATTTTGGATTTTTTGAAGCAAATGAACTTATTGATGGCGCACCACTTCCGGTGCCTTACACGAAAGAAGCCGTCGAAACTGGACAACGTATGCTTACTAAACTCAAAGATACATCAGGCAAAAATGTTGGACTTGAAAATTTGGCTCTTGCCTTCAGCAAAAAAGAAGCACAGGACCAAGGTAAATTCTTAGAAGAGCTGCTTGACAATTCAGGATGCTTTCTATTGCTTGATCTGCATAATTTGTTCTGTCAAATCTTCAATTTTAATCTAAATCCAAAAGAGCACTTATCGCTTTACCCACTGCATAAAGTGCGAGAAATTCATATTTCGGGAGGATCTTTCTCGAAGTCATGGTCTGGAAAGAGGGATGCTATACGAAGAGATACTCACGACGGACCAATACCGGCTGAAGTTTTCGGTCTGTTGGAAATGGCGTTACCTATGTGTCCCAATCTTGAATTTGTAATTTTAGAACGTCTTGGTAACACCATGGACGGTGAAAAAGATTTTGCACAATTCAGAGCCGATTATGAGCAAATGCATCACATGGTAAAGGGGAATGTTTTAAAGGGAAGGTAAATTATGATTGGAAGAGACGAACCAGATTTGGTGTTATTTCAACAAGAGCTAACAAACGCACTAGGCTCTAAAGCTTCGCCCGAACAAATTATCGAGACTCTCGAAAAGAACCCAGAACTCAAATCTTTTCGCAACTATATTTCCACATTCGACGTCGACATGGTTCAAGTTGCTAGTGAATTAGTGCACAAGTGGGGTAAGCACTAAAGCTTAATCACCACTTTGCCAAAGTGCGCTTGCGATTCCATGTATTGAAAAGCTTTGATAGAGTCTTCAAATTTGAATACTTTGTCTACAACAGGTTTCAATTTATGCATGCTGATTGCGCGGTTCATTTCTTCGAACATATCGCGCGATCCAACATAAATACCCTGCATACGAATCGTTTTCATAAGCACGTTAATGGGGTTGAAATCGCCCTGAACGCCTGCTAGAACACCGATTACGCTAACCTGACCACCCACTCGTGTGGCATTGACAGATTTGGGCAGAGTCCCTGCACCACCAAGCTCGACAGTCAAATCGACACCGCGCTTTTGCGTAAGTGAAAGCACCTGTTTATCCCATTCGGGATGTTCTTTGTAATTGATGCAATCGTTTTTATCGACACCAAATTCTTTTTGCAATCTTGCAAGCTTTTCGTTGCTGCTAGATGTGACTATCACGCGAGCACCAACCATTTTGGCGAACTGCACTGCAAAAATTGAAACACCACCGGTACCAAGAGTAAGAACTGTATCACAAGCTTTTACGTTGCATGAATGAAACATGCCGTTCCAGGCAGTAACGGCTGCACATGGCAGTGTGGCACCTTCTTCGTATGACAGATGTTCAGGCAAATGAACTAATCCATCTTGTTCAAATATGCAGGACTCACGAAGCACCCCATCAATTGCGCCACCAAGGGCGGTTTTACCGTATTCGGCAGTTGCTTCACCCGCAACCCAGTTTTGCATGAAAATTCCAGCGACCCGATCACCTACTTTTACTCTGGTCACATCCTCGCCAATTTCGATAACTTCGCCTGCACCATCCGAACAAGGAATAAGGGGAAGTCCACCAGGAGTGGTGGCACCGTCATACAATTTGGCATAGTGTCCCTTTACAACAAGCAAGTCTCTAAAATTCAACGACACGGCTTTAATGGCAACTCTCACCTGGTGACGGCCAAGCGCTCCAGATTCTCTCTGGGTAGTGTTCAGCTTATCGATTTGAGGCTCTTTGCCCAGTTCGACAACCTTAACTTTGTTACCTGACTGTACAGATGTAGTCATGCCAATAACCTCGCCGGTGTGCGTAAGAACGAATAGGCGATAAGTATAGCAAATCGGCAAATACCGAAGGGTTCTTGCTCGTTTACTAATTAATGTGTAAGGATAGAAATAATCCTGTCGAAAAAAACACTGGCATCCTTTTCCCACATCAAAACAGTTTCTCCATCGCCTCGGAGAACCGCTTGAATAGCCCCTTCGACT
>CAZFKB010000015.1:0-45833 GCA_964519785.1 uncultured Candidatus Obscuribacterales bacterium
ATAAACCATTTTGCGCCATCGAAGGCTTGGCGAATCGCATAAGAGCTTCACCCGCAAAACCAACGGTGAGAAGCATTGGCGCCCCTGCCAGAATTTTTAAAAGCTTCCGTCGAGACTGGTCCATGATTGGCGTCCTTCGCTCGGGATGTCACTATTATATAACTGGGCTACAATAGTGCAAACTGATTTAAGGGTATCTGAAGGCAATGATTTCCAGGCGAAGTTTTCTTAAAAGCTCAGCATCTCTAATACTTGGTTCGCAATTTGTACTGCCAGCGTTTGCGCGCTCTTCGGTCAAGTCGTTCAAGTCTGACCCGTTCAAGCTTGGCGTGGCATCAGGCTCACCGATGCCTAATAGTGTTGTGCTCTGGACAAGACTAGCGCCAGACCCGCTCAAAGGTGGCGGACTTGATCCCGAGCCAATTAAAGTGAAATGGGAAATCGCTCGTGATGAGGCATTTCACAAAATAGTCAAATCTGGCGAATCAATTGCCCCTCCGCAGTATGCGCATAGTGTTCATACTGAAGTGCAAGGGTTGGAGCCTGGAAAAGAATACTGGTATCGGTTTTTTGCAGGTGATGCCAAAAGTCCTGTTGGAATGACTCGCACAGCACCTGCACGCGATTCTATAAATCCATTGCGTTTTACTTTTGCGTCCTGCCAGATGTATGAGCAGGGGTATTACAGCGCGCACAAACACATGGCGCAAGAAGATCTCGATCTGGTGGTATTTCTTGGCGACTACATTTACGAGCACTCTTGGGGACATAACCATGTTCGAAAGCACGAAGGTCCTGAAGTCTACACTCTGGAACAGTATCGCAATCGATATGCTTGCTACAAATCTGATGCCGACTTGCAGCTGTGCCATTCACGATTTCCATGGATTGTCACCTGGGACGATCATGAAGTAGACAACGACTATGCAAATGATCTTGCCGAAGATTTAGAAAAGAATTTTCTTGCGCGCAGAGCTGCTGCTTATCAGGCTTTTTATGAGCATATGCCGCTGCGACCTTCAATGGCGCCACACAATTCAGATATGAAAATTTATCAGGCTTTTGATTTTGGTCAAATGGCTCGTTTTCACGTTTTGGACGATAGACAATACAGAGACCACGAAGTTTGTCCAAGACCTGGTCGTGCAGGGTCAAATTACATAAATGATTGTGCGGAGCGAAGAGATCCTAAGCGTACTATTCTTGGTTGGGAACAAGAAAAATGGCTTGGTAAGAGCCTCAAAGATTCGCATGCAAAATGGGATATTATTGCCCAACAAACTCTGATGGCTCAATCTAAACGAAGTGGTGGCAAGTTCTGGACTGATGGTTGGGATGGATATCCAGCTGCGCGAAGGCGCTTATTGGAAGCCGTTAGTAATAGACCTTCGTCTGACACTATTGTGATTGGTGGTGATATTCATTCTTATGCAGTGGCAGATTTGAAACTGGATTTCGACAAGCCCAATTCAAAAACTGTGGCAACCGAGGTCTGCGGTACATCTATCTCTTCTGAAGGTCCTCCTCCCGAAGATATAAATGCTTTCTTGAAAAATAATCCGCATATCAAATTTGCCAGTCGTGATTATCGCGGTTATGTAAAAGTGGTTTTGAATAAGAACAAGGCAGACGTGGCACTTCGCGCGATCGAAAGCGAGAAAAATGCAAACAGCAAAATAAAAGACCTCGCCAAATATGTCGTCAACAAAGGACAACCCGGTGCAAAAAACGCATAGCGTTCAATTCTTGTCGAAACTAAACACGAGCTCTTGAGTCGCAACCAGTTTTTGTTCTCCAAAAGCAATCTCGAATCTCTCTGGCAAGGGACCTTCTGAACCGCGAGTATCGTGATAAGCGTCCACTGTTTTTATGGTCGAATTCACCCATGAATAGACTCTTGGCTTGTACTCAACTGGAATTTCACCAAGCATTTTTGCGATTTTCCATCGGTCGTTTGCTGAGCGATTATAACCTTTTGATGGGCTTGTGGTCTTGCGAAAGCGCGGTGGTTTGCGTCCTTCAAACGAACTGCGGCACTCTTCAAAGCGAAAATCAGCTGGGCACGGTGCATCTATTTTGTGCTTGATAGGCGATTTTTCGTCAGCAAAATCAATGTAGCATTCATTGCCTCCAGCATGACTTAAGGAACCATGGTTAGAGTCGTAGAGGTCTGAAAAAGGAAATAGTTCTCTGAACTTTGCAGAGTACAGGCACTCATTAGTTGACCTTTCTTTGTTTTCAAACAGTTCGTGTATTTCTTGCAAGTCTTGCAAAGTCAAATTAGTCAGGTGGTGGATTTGGTCTCTATCTGAAAGCGGCTTGCAAAAGCTTTCTTTGGACTTTAACCAGTCTATTGCATGTTTGATTTCTTTTTGCGATGACCATTCGCCGATGCATTCTATTTTTGAATCGAGCATACTCAACCCTAAGAGAAACAGAATAAGTTCATCGACTAAATCTGATAGCGTTTTTTTCGAAATTTTTTCAATGGTGAACTGGTGAGAATCACCAGTAGTATCCAACAAATATTCAAATCCGGATGAGCGAATTCGATTTGCAGTAATCCAGCCTGTGACGCAAAGTGCTACGTATTCGGTGATTGCACTAATTGAATGGGTGGATTGGAAGATCAATTTATTCATGGTGATTGATGAACAATTTTACCAGTGTGTCTGTCGCATTTGGGTGTCATTAAAGTCGCAAAACCCTTATCGATAAAGCGCTTGACAAGATCTGCGATGTTGATTAGTATTGACCCAGCCCCCTATATTTTCGTTCGCTCTTACTAAACATAATGGCTAATCAAGTTGACGCGCCTAATGCGCCTGCTCCAGATGTTGACGCGGGTAATTCCGAATCGCTCTCCTTTAATCCGGGGACCCAAAACGCGCGTTTGGAGCTGAGTTTAGCATCTCTTGGATTTTCTCAGTTCAGAGGCGATGAGTCAGAAAGAACACAGTTTGCCAAATTAGGAGATAGACGCACCGATGCCGCCCCGGATAGAGGCGATCGTCCTATTCAAATGAATAGTCCGGAGTTGACCAGATTTGCCAGAGCAAACGAACTCGATGTTTCAAGGGCACCAAATGGACAACTTGAATTTAGTTTGAAAGCAAACGGCGAAAGACGAGTTCTCATGCAATTCGATCCTACGATGAGAGGACTTGAAGGTGCGCAAGAACAGCTCAAAAAATTGACCGAAGGCAAAATTGCTGAACTAAAAGATCGTTTTGGAGTTGACATTGCAAGAGCCGGAGAAAAAACACCACCACAACAAATAGTTCGCCCCGATGGACAGGTTCGTTTGGGAAAGCCGCTTGAGACGCGCGATCCTACTTACCGCGAGTTGTTGGGACTTGAGGCTGGTCTTAATGTTTCTGAGCCGGGACAAAGACCTCTTGATGGAAGACCACCACTCAAAATTTATATTCCGGCAAAAGACAATTACATCAAAGGTGGTGCGGCAAGTGGAACGTATGTGACCGAGCATGAGGGACGACCAGCCATTGTGTGGGAGCCCAATACATTAAAAGGACTTCCCATAAGCGAGGCAGATGCACTTACTCGTCGTCCAGGAAGTGAGCATCAGGCTATGCAAGGCATAATGACTCATGAAACTGCACACAATTCAGAAATCAATATTCACAGAATATTTGGAGAGGACACCGTCAATCAGATGATGGGCTGGACTAAAAGAATGGTAAAAGGTCCGGACGGACAAATGGAAGCTGAGTGGTCAGTCAGAGGAAAGAATGGAGAGACTATGACTCCACCCGAGAATACGCTGGCTACTGCAACGCCAAAATGGACTGTGCGAGATGCAAGCGGCAAAGTGGTAGGCCGAATCGATCCAAAAGAAGTGGCAGAGCGCGCGCTCATGCGTCCTGCAACAAGTTATCTCGAATCGCCTTCTGAAATGCTTGCCGAAGGGCTTACAATGCTGCGTCTGGGTGGAGAGCAGAGAGAAGCATTTATGAAAAAAAGTCCACACTTTTATGACCTGATTAAGAGTTTTGATCAGGCCGAAATGGATAATATGCTTGGAAAGGACAAATTCATGCGCAGCTTCGACGGTCGTATGATTCCGCAGACTCCCGAGAATCTAGATGCTCTGCGTGCTCGCGAAGAAGAAGCACGAAAGCGCATTGGCGGCCGCTAATCATTACATGGATTCGGGTTTTTTATAACCAAATTTTTCAGCCTTGGCGAAATCTTCTTTTCCCTGATCTTTCAATTTTAGTTTTTTGAATATCTTAGCCCGCTCGTAATAAGCTTCTCCATAATCTGGAAACATTTTAATCGCTTCATCGAAGTCCGCCAGAGCCGATTTGTAATCGCCTAACTGTGCATACGCAATACCTCGGCTGAAGTGCGGATGTGTTCGTCGGGAATTCAATTTGAGAGACTTGTTGCAATCGTTGATTGCATGCTCATATTTGAAGTCGCTTACAAATGCAGAACCGCGAGCACAGAAATAAATTTCGTTGTTCGGATTCAATTTAATAGCCATTGTAAGGTCGTCGATTGCTTTTCTGTACTGCTTCTTTTCGCGATATGACATGCCGCGATTGAAATAAGCTCGCTCGTTTTTAGGATCTATAGAGATTGCTTTGGCGTAGCAAGCGATTTCCTGGGGGAAATGTTTGAGATTATGTTCTACCCAACCTTGCGTTACATAAGCCTCGGCATAATTCGGTTCGATTGATATCGCCGTTTGTGTATCTTTGAGCGCCTTTTGCCATTCTTTCAGGTGGCAATAATTGTCGGCTCTGAAGCTATATGCAGATGCGTCTGCAGGATCTAATTTGATTACTGCGTCGAAATCGGCTATGGCTTTTTTGTTTTCGGATAAGTCGTGGAAACAGTGAGCGCGCCACGTTAGAGCAAAGGTATTTCTTGATTCTAATTTAATTGATTGATCGAAATCTGCAATTGCCGATTCTAGATCGCGCAGATTGTAGTAGCAATAGCCTCTTCTGGCAAAGGCTAACGTGTCATTTTTTGAATTCGCTATACAATAATTGAGGTCTTTAAGTGCTAATTCCCATTGTCCTTTGGCACCATATGCGCTACCGCGAAGGGTTCTTATCCAGGCTGATTTTGGAGAGAGTTTTAGGGCGAGATCGCAAAATTTGATAGTTTCATTATATTGCTGCAAGCCATAACTCGACCTTGCAGCAAGGATTAAAGATGACAGATCCTTTGTTCCTCGTAGCTGTTCTATAATCTGTTTAAATTCTCTAGCACTGTCAGTGTATTTCTCGTTTTGATTGAGCAGTCTGGCGTGCTCAGATAGTGAGTAAAGATCGGCGGATTTGTCAACATAAAGGTCCAAAGCTTTTTTTGCATCGTTAGAACTTAGTTTTTTCAGACCGAGCCAGGAATAAGCGACACTTCGAAATGAATAAGCTTCAGGACAGTTTGGCTCAAGTTTAATTGACATGTCATAGTCTGCAAAAGCTTGCTTGAAATTTCCTGATCCAGAATATGAATAAGCTCTTCTGGCCAGCAATGAGGCATTGTACGGGGATGCTTCCAGTAGTTTTGTATAATCATTGATTGCTTTTTGCCACTCTCCGCAAATGAAATTGTGCCTGGCAGAATCGGCCAGGCACAGCTTGTCTGCTGCCATAGCGCTTGTGAGTGAATTGAAAGCCAAGAAAACAAAAAACAAGGACTTCAGTTTTTGCATGTCTGATTATTCCACGCTGTTGAGAGTCGAACTTTTCAACAGCATTTTAACTTTAAAGTGACACTAATTCGAGTCTTCGGACTCGACTCCCGATTCAGGCTTGGCTTCGGGTTTTGATTCTTCTTCGTTCTTTGGCACGACACTTACTTGCACCGGTGCTAGATTCTCGCTGAATCCCCAACTTCCATTAAATTGAGGCTGGATGACGACATTACCTGTAGTGTCAATATATCCCCATTTGTCGTTGATTCTGACTGATGCCATGCCGTTTGAGAATGGGTCAGCTGCATCGAATTTTGATTCTATTACCTGTTTGCCTTTAGAATTTATGAATCCCCATTTGCCTGGAATCCAGCTCTTGATGCCTGATCCCATGTTTTTCCATGTGCCTGTTTGCGCCGCAGCCATTCCTTCGGAGAGTGCATGGACATTGTTGAAGCGGGGTTTGATCACGAACTTGCCATTTGTGTCGACGAAACCCCATTTGTCAGGAACTGATTTTCCTTGATTTGGTCCCAGTGCTACAGGCGACATGCCGTCATAAAAGACACCGCAGGATTCAAAAGAACCAAATGCGACTTCGCCTTTTTTGTTTATATAGGTCCATTTGCCGCCCTGCACTTTATAAATGTCAGACTGACTTTGAATCGATAAAAATCCAGTGCCGTCGCTTGTCATAACTGCTGCTCGCCCGTCTACAAATGGGCACGCCATGTCGTAATTCGGTTTTATGACCCAGTTTCCCGACCTGTCGACATATCCATATTTAATGCCTTCTGCTACTGGTGCAAGTCCGTCGGAAAAGGTTTTTGCACTATCGAATTTGGGCTTGATTACCATTTTTCCAGTTAAGTCAATGTATCCCCATTTTCTTGAAGCACTCTGACCAAGTTTCTCTAAAAAAGGGCTGTTATTTGGGATTCTAACTGGAGCAAGCCCTTCACTGAACGTTCCTGCATCCTCATACTCGAAGTCTATGACAGTTTTGCCTTCGGGATTGATAAAGCCGTAGCGATAATTGCCGTCTATTTTCTTTTGAACCATCGCCAGACCTTGTGAAAAGGGACCAGCATCATCGAACTGAGGCTCCATGACCATTTTTCCGGTCTTGTCAATAAATCCCCAGCGATATTCGGGTTGGTCGGCAAAGGCAGGAGCAGACGTGAAGGCTGACTGGCAAATGCTCAATGCACTAAGACCAAGTATCCATGCCAATCTGTTTCTTTTGCGACTCGCCATAACTTCACCTCGTTCAATCTGTTTTGCGACTTACATAGTGTCGACGCCGCCGTTAATTGCATTAGGAAGAATCGCTGTTAAGAGTCGGTTAAGGGGCGTCAGATTATTCGTATTGGGATTTGAGCACAAAAATACAGTCGTGTTTCCAAATAGATCTAAATGAATTTTGGAATTCACCGCATGCCTGGCTCGAAATTTTAGGGCAGTTTTCCAAATGGATTTGCTGCAAAGTCCGCATCTTTAAAAGCGAAAACAATTGCTTATCTGTTATTGTGGTTTCGTCGAGGTGGAGATCGGCTAATTTTAGTTTGCTGATAGCTTTGAAAAGGTTATCAGGGGTTTCTCTTATTTCATTGAGTTTGAGGGTCTTAAGATTAGTCGCTGAAGTAAGAATGGAAAGATCGTCTGGATTGAAATTAGCTTTAGTAAGATTCAAGTATTGTAATTTTGGGATCTTCGATATAGCTTGAAGGTGTTCAGCACTAAGGTTTTGACCCTCCAGCGCCAGATTAGATAAATTGGACTTTCCAAAAGCAAGCAGAATTGGAGGGGTGATTCCAGTTGAGTAATTTAAGGCAACTTCGTTTAAATTGGAGCTCGGCAATATACGATTTGCGTCAGAATGAATTTTACAATTGAATAGACCCACGTTGTGAAGCGAACGTATGGAGCACAAAGCTGCAAGCGCTTTCGTCGAAATGTCTGTACTGGTTATTTCGAGATTAGCTAATTTAGGTAACGAAGCAATAGAGCAAAGGTTCTTTTCGCTGAGATTTTCGCAGTTTAGTTTGAGAGTTTCAAGTTTATTTAGTTTTTTTAGATGTTCCAATCCATCTGCACTAACGCTGTGTGAAAGCAGATCGAGATCTTTCAGCGTTTGAATCTGGCTCAAGCATCGCAGACCTTGGTCGCTCAATGGAGCTTGTTTGATATCCAGTGCGATCAAATGAGAGTCTTTGAGATATATAAAACCTGTGCCGTTCATTTGAGGCATAGTCAGAATGATTTTTTCAACTCGTTTATTCTGGAATTGGGCCAAATCCTGATCGCTAAAGTTGGCATCGGAATTCGTCTGAATAACTAGTGGGTCAGCTTGAAGTATTCTGAATTTTTCAGAGGTTTTTGATTCGGACTTGGACTCGGACTCTGCTTTTTTAGTTTTTTGTTCAGTTTGTTTTTGCGAAGATACCTGATTTGCGGGTTTATTTATAAATTCGAAAAGCACCAGGAGTGTGGGCAATAAGATAAGTATTACCAGTATTAATGTCTTAAAATGCGGCTGCTTCTTTTGGGGAATCTCCAGATCTTCGGCTTTGTGACCTGTTTCTCCAGATGCTATTGAATTGAGTTGTTTCAGTAGTTGCGAAGCATCGGGTCTGTCTTCTTTTTCTTTTTGCATGCACCAAAATACCAGGCGTGCAAGTTCGTGATTCGCTGCTGTGTCACTTAATACGGTATCAAGAAAAGGAATCTTGATTTCGCGCGATTTATGCATGGAAAGTGTTTCGAGCACTGTGTTGCCTCGATAAGGAGGCTGTCCTGCTAAAGTTTCGAACATCAAGCATCCAAAACTATAGATATCCGAACTTGCTTCAACCTTCTTTCCTTCTGCTTGCTCTGGGCTCATATAGATAGGACTTCCCACGATAGCGCCCGTTGTGGTGAAATACTGCGAGTCATTTTGTTTTTTTGCTAGACCAAAGTCGAGCAGTTTAAGCAGTGTGGCATCGTTTTCATCGTGAGTGAGCATGATATTCGATGGTTTTAAATCACGGTGTGTGACACCACGTTGATGCGCATAAACCAAGGCTTGTGCCAGTTGCATGAAAAGAGGAAGCGCCTCTTCTGGCTCTAGTCTGTTTTTTCTTTCAAGCAATGAAGATAGATTTTCGCCTTCTATGAATTCCATAACCAGATACGGCGTTCCATCTGTTGTTATGTTGAAGTCTAATACTTTGGTGATGTTTGGATGGCTCAAGCTTCCTGCAGCAGTTGCTTCTTTTTGTAATCTGACTCCCGCTTTTTCTGAAATGTCGCTTGATAGCAATTTAATTGCCACAATCTTCTTGAGTATCATGTCTTCGGCTTGGATAACTTCACCCACGCCGCCGCTTCCGATTTCGGCTATAAAACGAAATCTGGTATTGGCATTAAAGAAAGCAGATATTCTGGACTTCATTCGTTTTTGTGATTCTCTTTACTGTCGAAGAGGTCAGACGCTTTTACGGTTACGGTTTTGTTATTTATATTTTTGAAATCTCGTATGAAATCTGCAACCGAGTCGTCCGAAAGTTTTTCGCAATCCTTTAGAACAAGGTGCTCCAGACTTTTTAATTTTATCAATCGCCTTAGCTGATGGTCCGTTATCAACGTGTGGCTTAGGTCAAGTCTGGTTAGTTTTAGCGAACAAATGATGTCCATCATTTCGTTTGAAATTTTTCGATACCCCGATAAATCGAGGAAATAGAGCCTTTTCAGTTTGGACAGTTTTTTCAGATTCTCTTCAGTCACCGGGGTGTCGTTTAAGTCGAGCTGAAAGAGTGAAGACATTTGACTTAAAACGTCAAATTCCTCTGAACTCAAATTTGTGTCTTTTAACTTTAGCGCCATAGGCTCGTTTTTAGAGATTGCTTCAAGGCTCTTTTTTGAAAGATTGACGCCAGAAAATTCTAGATGTTTTAGCTTTGGAAATTGGCTCAAGATATGTCCTATATCAGGGCTCATTCCGCTGCAGGCGAATCTTGCATGAACAAGGGGCGATTGTACAAGTGAAATCAAACCGCTGCCAGAGATATGAGGAGATAACAGTGTTATAGTTTTTAGTTTAGTCAGATTAAGCTTTGCAAGTCCCTCATCAGTCAGTTCGGGACAGTTTAGAGTTAGTAATTCGAGCGACTTTAGTTCGTTCAAATATGGCATGCCGCTATCGGTAATATTTGGAGAATCAACCAGCAAAGTATTTAGATTGGTCATGGTGCCTATTTCTTTCAAACAACTGTTTTTGATTTTGCTGTTTTCGAGTTCTAAAATACGCATTTCTTTGACGGGTAAAGCATTGGACAGTCCATCGGGCGATGAAAATCCAATTAGTCTCACTCCCTGGAATTTCAGTTTGGCCAGGGCTTTCAGTTCTGGGGCGCCGATTTCTTCTGTGCAATTTTCTGCGATTTTAATTCCATCTCGCTCAATGATTTGAAACAAGTTTTTGTCAAACCCCTGACGATAATTTCTTAGTGCCTCCCAGTTTGTTGATGGTGATTTACTTGTCTTTTGCTTGATTGCATTTACAACAACGGGTTTTATAGTTTGATTCGAATAGATAATCCAGCAAACTGACGTGATGAAACAGCCGGCAAGGGTTATAAAAACCCATTTGCGTTTAGAATAAACTGTCGCAGTATTGAGCGCCAGATTCTCGACATTTGCATTTTCGAGCGAGGATATAATGTCTGCAATCTCTTGCATACTTTGAGGGCGCTTTTCTTTTTCTTTTTGCAGGCACTTATCTACAATTTCAGCCAAAACTATTGGTATTGATTTTGGTGGCATGACGCTTGAAAGCGGCGTTGGTTTCGCTTTCTTATGTAGTGCTATTGTCTCTAGGGCTGAATTGCCTAGAAAAGGAGGTTTTCCTGAAAGGCACTCATACATCAAGCAGCCAAAACTATATATGTCGGTTCGGTGATCCAGGTCGTCAGACTGAGCTTGTTCTGGACTTGCGTATAGTGGGCTGCCAATCATCGCACCAGTTGCAGTAAGTGTTTTGCTTTGTTGCTGTGTTTGAGCCACGCCAAAATCCAGAAGCTTGACCTGGAAGTCTCCGGTCATTTGCTCGACCAGCATGATATTGGACGGTTTTAAATCGCGATGTACTACTCCGTTTCTGTGAGCAAATTCAAGTGCGTTAACAATTTGACGCAAAATAGGAAGTGCTGCCTGATAAGGCAACAAATCATACTCTTCAAGGTATTGAGCTAGATTCAGCCCTATAAAAAGCTCCATCACCATATATGGTGAGCCCTCAGGTGTTTGCCCGAATTCATAGATGCGAGCAATTCCCGAATGTTTGAGATTGCCGCAGGCTATTGCTTCGCGTTGGAGTCTTGCTGCATTTATGCCAGTGTTGTCGACAGCCATGACTTTCATGGCAACGTCTAGATTGAGAAGAGTGTCTTTGGCTTCCAGGATGGTACCCATTCCGCCTTTGCCCATTACCGATACGACTCGATAGCGGTCTGCTATCAAAGTACCGGGCGTTATTTCAGACTTTTTCACGGGCTATTTTCGTTCTCGCGCTTGATTGCCCAATGATATCACTTAGGCTTGATTTTCGAAATTGACTGAAAGCTGAAAGAGCCTTTGCTGGTTGGAATCTTCAGCGTTTTGAGTTTCAAATAAAGCTCTTGCATCGTATTGGCAGCCAGTCCGCTTGGCTTTGCTGCAATCTGAAATTCAGCTTTATTGTCAGGTGAAAGATCGCATTGCACGACAATTTCGTATTCGCCGGATTGAGGTGACTCGACAAAATGTTTTTTTACGGTTTTATCTATCTCTAAAATGTAATCAGAAAGTTCTTTGACCGAAATGTAGCTAGCGATTAGGTTTTGGTCCGTGAGTAAAATAATCCTATCGCCCGCAGCCCCCTCGCTTGCCGCTTTTTCTTTCCCTTCCGGAGTGTATTCTTTCCAGCCTCGGTTCGGTCGAATTAGGGTCATATCTGTGGGATTGCGGTACGTTTCCATAGGAAAAGTAATTGCGAATTCTTTGTAAGCACCATCAGCGGTGCCCGTCAATTTCAGATCTTTTTTTGAATCGATCGCTGCTCTGAATTTTTCCCAGTCGTCGTTTGTGAGCATCGCTACAAACCCATCTCCAAATCCGCCAAACTCAGATTGTTTTACTCCAGGCAGGATTTCCAGATAAGATCCCGACATGATCGAACCGTTACTATTTGGTGGTGCCACTGCCATTGCTTGGCCGGGAGACCAGACCAGAAATGCGTTTGCCCGCGGATCGACTCCCAAGTTTAATTTTAGTGGTGCGTCTTTGGGAAGACCCTTCAAAATTTTGCCAAGCCTCTGGCAGGCATCTGGAAGCAAAGCCAGACTCAATTGATTTTCGTCTGCAATGACTCCTGCTTTGTACAAATTGGCTGTAGGAGCTTCGTTAATCGGCTCCGATTTCATCGTTTTGATTTCTTCTTGCGTGAAGACACTTTTTCGATTTCTGTCGCACCATACAGGATACGGATAAAATTTGTCCTGGCGCGAAAGTCTGGCACTTACCCTCGAGGCTCCGCCAATGTTGAATGCGTCAAGTTCTTCGCGTGTGATGGGCATTGCAATCAGTCCATCAGCGGGAAGGTTTAAACTTTCAAGCGGCTGGACCGGCAAATAAATGGTGCCAATGAATTGAGGAGCAATAAATCCTTTTGCTCCTGGGTTCAATTCCGTTCGATCTCCTGCTTCGACCAGTTTATTTTGTTTGGCTAAAGTATGTACCGTCTTGAAGAACATTATTGGGTCGTGCGCTGCTTCCTCTTCTTTCTCGCCCTCGTGCTTGATGATCGTCATCACGAGTTCAGATTGACCAGCATTTGCTAATCCTTCGGTGACGAAGCTCCAAGCTTCGGCTTTTTTCTCGCCAGGAAGGGTGTGCGAGTAAATTTGCACCGACAATTCGTTTGGAACTATTTCGCGCCGGTTTGGAATAGCTTTCTTTTTATCCGAGCCGCCAGAATTAATATCTCCATTCGAGCTATTTGCTCCATTCGCTCCATCCGCTCTGTTTGCTCCACCCGCTCCATCCGCTCCATCCGCTACATTCGCTCTGTTTGCTCCATCCGGAGCTTCTGCTGCATAACATTTCGCTGCGAACAACGTTACTGTAATAAAAAGGGCTGCAATTTGATTGAGTCGTTTCATTTCTCTACCCTCTTCCCTCAAGTCATTCTAACCGTTTTAACTGCTAAAATTCCACCAGAGATTTCTGGGGAAGGAGATTTTGGATTGTATAGTGTTATTTCAGATATTCCATATGTCACGCCACCAGATGCGGTGCGATTGGGCGATGTCTATTTACCAGAAAATGAAAGTGGCAAACTTCGTCCAGCTGTTCTTTATATTCATGGTGGTGGATGGTCGGGCGGCGACAAGCAGGAATCTAGCGAAAAGCCTGAAGCCCTGGCTTCGCATGGTTTTGTCGCGTTCAATATCAATTACAGACTTGTATATAAAGGTGGCGAATTCCCCGCTAATTTTCTTGATGTAAAAGATGCGCTTGCATTCCTTGCATCAAAATCAGAAGAATGGAAAATTGACCCATCAAAAATCGCCGTAATGGGAAGCTCTGCAGGTGCGCACTTAGCCATGCTTCTTGGATATTGCAATAATTCAAAATTCAAAGCAGAGCACTATCCAGATAGTGATGCTCGTGTTATGGCTGTAGTCAGTTATTACGGACCTTGCGATTTTGTCAAAGGTCGAAGTGGCATGGTCGACGAAATGCTGGCAAAGTCGGATGATAACGGCTACGTTGACGCTGCGCCGATTACTTATGCAAGTTCTGCCGTGCCGACTCTATTTGTGCACGGGACTAAAGACGATGTCGTATCGATTAGACATTCGCAAAAAATGCATCAAGCTTTGCAGGAGAAAGAAATCCATTCAGAACTCTTTGTGCTTGAAGGCGCTGGACATGGTTTCGATCTGAATGACGGGCTTAAAGCTAGAAACGAGACTCTGAGGTTTTTGGACACGGTCTTTGAACGTGGCGTTTGATTCAGAAATTTATTGTGTTTTTTTTCAGGCGAGCCTTTACTGATTATTCACGCGTTCCGCATCCCGTTTCATTATTCACGTGTCACGCGTCACTATTCACGTGTCACGCGTCACGTTTAACGGGTCACGTGTCACGGGATCCGTTAAATTGTTTCGTCCGACACCCGGGGCCCGGGCTGCAGACGAATTTTAAGAGACATAAGACCGACTCAAGTTAGCTTTTTGTCCGAATAGGATTCGCGGCTAGACAATACTTTCGCTTGTTGGAGGAGGCGGAGGTGCAGGAGTTGCATCTATCTTAGGACCGCCTTGTCCTGGTCTCCAGGTAGAGATGAAAACTATGACAGCAGAGATTGCTGCAAGCACTCCAAGCGTGGTTAGGCGCGCATTTGCGTCGCAGGCATTGCCCTTTTCAATTAACTCGCCTGTTATTTGAGCGCATGTTATTACAGATAAAGGAAACGCCATAATGAGTTCGTTGCCTTCTGATTCCCAGAGAGAGTTTGGCACTATAAAAATAGAGACCATAAGAGAAGCCACGATTGATGCCAGCATGAAGCTGGATGCAGCCTCTGCGTGCAAGAAATAGTTGCAGGCCATAGGAGCCATCAAACCCGCTGATGTAATAAGCAAAGCTTTCACCCAGCCAGAAGTTGCAGTGTTTTTTACCAGATAAGCAATTGTTACTGCCATCAAGAAACCGGCATAAAGACCGGCGCTAACATAAACGTGCATCAAGTTGATACCGGTCATATTGCTATTGTAAGTGAATACAAAAGCTTCGAGCATTGCCTTTGCAAGCCAGAAAAATCCAGCAATTGCTGCGTATTTATGTTTGTAGCCAACAGAAATAATTGTGGTCGAAGCGAGTACTATCAGTCCTGCTGTTCCAAATAGTCTGCTCACTACAAGTGTGAAGATGCCGATAAATAAAAGGGCTTTGAACGATTTGAGTGAGGAAGGAGTGTTGAGCGAATTCTTTTTGTCGAGCGAATCGAGCAAATAAGTGAGCATGAAGCCAGCGCCACCAACTGCTGCAAGTTTAGACAAATCTAGAGCCACCATCATTTTGGTGATTAGAATCAAGAGAAGCAAGCCGCCAGTAGCTGCCAGTGTCAGGCGCTTGACGTAGAGTTTGTCTTCTTTGATGAAAGGACCTTGCAGCCAGCGAAGTGCTAGTGCGGATACGATGCTTACCAAGAATAGCTTCTGATGAGTTACATACCAGGTGGCGTTGTCTACTCTGTTCATGACAAAAAGACCAATGAGCCAGACAAGCGAAGGCAAAATATCAGTGAAGCTGCGGTCAGCGCGGCTTTCTTCTGGTACTGCAAAAGTCTCGCAGAACGACCAGAGCACAAGCGCCATTGCCACTGCAGGCAGTGCTATGAAAGCTGTATTTGGAATTGCCATTGTCATCGCAACAGAAGCAATCAAAAGTACCAGAGCGCGAAGCCATGAGTTCATTCCAAGCGATGTCAAAACGAAAGGAAGAATGAATCCTCCTGCTATGTACAGGCGGCTAGCAGATGGATATGCATCGACTCCAAGAAAGCTTGGAAGAAACAGCATCGCAATTGTGCCTACAAGCCCTATCGCCATAGATTTGATGCGTGGGGCGAAACCTTTTGAACTTATTTCAGCCATGGATTTGTCGCGTACGAAGCGCCAGGCAAAAAAGCCAATTGCTACGAGAAAAAACACAATTGCAAATTCGTTGGATAAGGTAGCCATATGCACCTGATAATTGGGGTCGACTGGAAGTTGAACGTTACTAAAACTACTAACCTGATAAGCTAAATTAGCCGGTAATGAATCTGTGTTCAACTCGCAAGCAGCTTTATGAGAATTCTTTATCCTCTACTTCTTCTACTTGTAATCGGTATTGTCGGAACGGCTCTATTTTGGACCAATTCGGCTAAAGACACCACCGACGTTAGCGTTTCGTTTTTGCAAGCGGTTGAAGCTGGCAATTATAGAAAGGCTGTTAAGCAATTTGGCGGTAACGCATGCCAGTGTCCGGCAAAAGGCGGTTGGGTTTCTTATCTGGTTTATCTGTCGTCGCAAGAGCCCAATCTGGCTTTCATGATGAAACATCCATTCTCCACCGGGGAATTTGTGTCTCAGGCTATTCCTGCCACGGTCAAGTCAAAGACGCCTATTCCGTGGGAAGTTCCTGAAGATTTCAGTGTAGATGTCCCGATTAAATTCGACAAAGGATACGAGCCCAAATTCTTACCCTTGAAAATGGCTTATGGCATCGTGATGAAGCAAGACGAGTTTGACCGTTTTCTTGCTGATCCCGACAAAGACTCATGGCAAGCTTTCAGTTTGCGTTTGCGACCTGGTCTTGGCAAAGGCGTAATAGATAGACCTCCAACCAGCGTTGGAATTGAATATCATCCAAAAGAGCTTGCACCAAGCCGTGAGAACCAGGAGGCATCCGGGCGTTTAAGACCCAAGCGCGAGAGCAGGGAAAAAGTGTCGGGTGAAGATTCCGATGACAGCTTTGTTTATGCTCGAATCGAAGACACGTTAGACGAGCTTTTGACCCCAGAAGAAAAACTCTACCTTCATCCCAAAGACGCTGCTGGCGTGGTGGACGATAAAGGTGGTGCGCTCGATTTTGAAAAAGTTGAAGAGGCGCTTCCGCGTTTAACCCGCTTTAGACTGCGTTTGCACGTGGTCAGACGTGGACAGCTGAATAAGTGGACTGTTTATCATTTTGCTATTCTCGATCCGGTGTTCAAGACTGCTTCGGGCAGTGAGTTGGCGTTCAAAAACTATCTGTCTCCAATTCGAAAAAACTGGACAAAGTAAGAAGTTCTTAAGCACCCCCAGATAAAACAACATATCTATTCATTGTTTGTATAGTTATGACCTTCATAGCTTTCTGGGCGAGCGTGGATTTTTTGATGGTAGCCAAGACTAAATCAGAACCCTTCATTTGGAACAAAAATGCCGAGTGCATGTCGCGAGGCGAACTGCAGGCAGTACAAGTCAAGCGCCTTGGCGAAATGCTCAAGCGAGTCTGCAAAAACGAGTTTTATCAAAAGCGTTTTAGCGAAGCTGGCGTTTTAAGTCTGGCTGAAAATTTCAAAGATTTGAACGACCTTAAATCGCTGCCTTTTACCTACAAATATGATTTGCGCAATAACTATCCATTTGGTTTGTTTTGCGAGCCTTTGTCCAATGTCAGTCGCATTCACGCATCGTCCGGGACCAAGGGCAAACCAACCGTAGTCGGTTATACCAAAAACGATCTAGAGACCTGGAAAGAAGCTTGTGCACGCTCGCTTGCATGTGCTGGCGCCAAACCTGCGGACATAATCCACAATGCTTATGGATACGGGCTGTTCACTGGTGGACTTGGTATGCACTACGGCATCGAACATTTTGGTGCCACTGTTATTCCCGCTTCGGGTGGACGAACACAACAGCAAATTTTGCTTCTGCAAGATTTTGGTTCGCGCATTCTGTTATCGACTCCTTCATACGCGCTCAATATCGCGTATCACATGGAAGAAAACGCAATTGATTTGTCTTCGATCAATTTAGAAATCGGCATCTTTGGCGCCGAGCCGTGGACCGAAGAGTTGCGTAAGCAGATTGAAACTAAGCTTCAAATAAAGGCGCTCGATATTTATGGTTTGTCCGAAATAATGGGACCGGGCGTTTCGATGGAATGCCTTGAAGGCAGAAAGGGTCTGCACGTCTGGGAAGATTTATTCTTGCCTGAGATTATCGATCCAAAGACTGGTGAAGTCTTGCCCGAAGGGGACGAAGGTGAGCTTGTTTTTACCAATATTCAGAAAGAAGCAATTCCTGTAATTCGCTATAGGACTGGGGATATCTCGCGTTTGTATTACGAGCCCTGTGTCTGTGGCAGAACGATGGCTCGCATGGAGCGTGTGAAAGCAAGGCTCGATGACATGCTTATCATCAGAGGCGTTAATGTCTATCCTTCTGAAATTGAGCAGGCACTTTTGAGTATCGACGAGCTAGCGCCACATTACCAGCTAGTCGTCAACAGAGAAAAAGCACTTGATGTGCTTGAAGTGCAAGTTGAAATCTCGGAAGAGATTGTAGCTCGCTGGGGCGAGTTTGAAGATGGTCAGGTCGAGTTTGAGACTTTGACTCAAAAGATACAAAAATCTTTGAAAGAGAACATGGGGCTGACAGCAGATGTTAAACTCATGAAACCCCGCTCGGTTCCTCGCTCTGAGGGTAAAGCGGTGCGTGTGATCGACAAACGATCGCAGGCGGCGAAATAAGCGCCAGGCTGACCGTGTAAGTTAATACCAAATGTAGTATCACCAAAAACCAGTTAAGGAGCGAAAAAGAAGATGATCAAGTTAGTTGCACTCTACAAAAAGCCCGCCGATGTGGAAAAATTTGAAGAGCACTACAACAATGTTCACTTGCCGCTTGCTGCCAAAATCCCTGGTCTAAAAAAATGCGAAGTGTCTAAATTCGTCGGCGCTCCTCGCGGCGAAGCCGAATATTACATGATGGCTGAGTTGTATTTCGAAAACATGGACGCACTTAAAGCCGGTATGGGTTCGGAAGAAGGTAAGGCTTCCGCTAAAGATTTGATGAGCTTTGCAGCAGACGTAGTCACTATGTCGTTTGCAGAGTGCAAAGAAGAAAAAGTCGCTGCTAACGTCTAATTAAAGGAAAGGAATCAGATGGCTCAGGCATCCACAGAAAAAGGTCTTCGTAAAGCGGTTTCAGGCGCCAAGCCCGAATCGTTCGATTTCAAAAGAATCATTTACGAGAAAAAAGGCTATGTTGCAACGATTACAATCAACCGTCCAGACAGTCTCAATTGTTTCGACCTGGTGACTTTAAAAGAACTGGGCGACGCCTATGTAGATTGCGCTCACGATGATTCGATTGCAGTCGTAGTCATTACGGGCGCCGGCGACAAAGCATTTTGTACCGGGGCTGATCTGAAAGAGCAAGACGAATATGTTTTGACCAAGCCAAACGACTATTACAAATGGATGTACGCCTTCGTCGAAATGCACGACCGTTTACGCAATATCGGCAAACCTACTATCGCAAGACTGAATGGTATGGTCGTCGGTGGTGGCAATGAGCTCAATATGGCTTGCGATCTTGCTATTGCAGCATCGCACGTCACTATCAGACAAGTTGGTGCAGCACGTGGAAGCGTGGCTGCCGGTGGTGCCACCCAGTGGTTGCCTTTGATCATTGGCGACAGAAGAGCGCGTGAAATGTTGTTGTTGTGCGAACCTATCGATGCTTATATGGCTCTCGATTGGGGACTTGTAAACCAGGTGGTGCCCGCTTCAATGCTCGATCAAGCTGTGGCAGAACTGGCTGAAAAGCTCTACAACAAATTGCCGGAATGCACACGCTATACCAAGCAACAGTTGAACTTCTGGCGCGATTTTTCGTGGTCTATGACTATTGGACATGCGCGCGATTGGCTTACACTGCACTCTGCGGCTCCTGAAACTTTCGAAGGAATCAGAGCTTTCAAAGACAAAACTCATATAGACTACAAAGGTCTGCGCGAGCGCGCCGGTAAAGCTGAAAAGCACTGCCAGGCTTGCCATACGCAGAATCTTCAAACAAACAAATTCTGTGGTAATTGCGGCAAATCGTTATAAGTAGATTGATCGAAAGACAGGTAGGAGTGTCATGACATACAAGAACATTATTGTCGAAGAAGATGGAGTAGCCGGTGCCAGTATCGGAATAGTTGCGCTCAATCGTCCACAAGTGCTGAACGCGCTTAATCACGAATTGATGGGCGAATTAGTTTCTGCTCTTGAAGAATTCGACCGTAAAGAGTCGATTCGCGCAATCGTCTTGACCGGCAGCGAAAGAGCCTTTGCCGCAGGTGCCGACATCAAAGAAATGTCGGAAGAAACTACCATCAGCATAATGCTCAGAGACAATTTTGCTACCTGGGATCGCATTCGCAATATCAAAAAGCCTATTGTCTGCGCTGTGAGCGGTTTCGTTCTTGGTGGTGGTTGCGAGCTTATGATGAATTGCGACATTATCGTAGCCTCCGAAACGACCCAGCTTGGTCAGCCCGAGATCAATATAGGTGTCATTCCTGGTGCTGGTGGTACTCAGCGTTTGACTCGTGTTGTAGGCAAACATAAAGCAATGGAAATGATTCTGACTGGAAAATCTATTACTGCTACTGAAGCTCTTGAGATGGGACTTGTGAATAAAGTTGTTCCAGTTGAATTGTATCTGGAAGAGGCAAAAGCTATCGCACGCGAAATTGCTAAGAAATCGCCTGTAGCGGTTCGTCTTGCCAAAGAATCAGTGCTCAAAACTTACGATGCTCCAATTTCGGAAGGTCTTATGTTCGAGCGCAAAAACTTCTACATGCTCTTTTCCTCCGAAGATCAAAAAGAAGGTATGAAAGCATTTCTGGAAAAACGTCAGCCCACATTTTCGGGTCGCTAAATTAAGTTCAGTTCGATGACCAAGTTAAAGGAGACCTGCAAGTGTCTAAAAGTGAATCAGAAAAAGTTCTTCTTACCGAAATAAAAGACGGTGTTGGTTTGGTTACGCTAAACAGACCAGACAAACTCAATTCTTTTAACGACGAGCTCACTTTCCAATTGCAAGACGCGCTTAAAGAGATGGAGAAAAACAAAGAAGTCAAAGCAATAGTTCTGACTGGCTCCGGACGCGGTTTTTGCGCTGGACAAGATTTGCAAAGTCGCAGTATCTCGCAAGAAATGGGCGAGCGTCCCTCTTTGGGAGATTCGATTCGCAGGCGCTATAACCCGCTTATAACCAAACTGCGTCGAATGGAAAAGCCAATCATTGCCGCTGTAAATGGCGTGGCTGCTGGAGCTGGAGCAAGTCTTGCTTTTGCTTGCGATTTTAGAATCGTTGCCGAAAGCACAAGCTTTATTCAGTCTTTCACCAAAGTCGGTCTGGTGCCAGATTCTGGCTCGACATTCTTTTTGCCTCGCTTATTGAACCCTACCAAGGCTTTCGAGCTCATGCTCAGTGCTGAAAAGTTATCTTCAAAAGAAGCCTTAGAGTATGGACTTGTGAACCAAGTCGTGGCAGACTCAGAAGTGTTGAACACTGCTATGGAGCTTGCACTTAAATTGGCTAAAGGACCGACCAAAGCATACGCGCTGACCAAGCGCGCTTTCAACAAAGCAGTATTTCCGGATTTGGAAGAACTGCTCGAGTACGAAGCAAGCTTGCAAGAAATTGCTGGACGCTCAGACGATTTTCAGGAAGGCGTCAAAGCTTTCGTTGAAAAGCGTGCACCCGCCTACACCGGAAAATAAGTAGGTGGAGGGGTCTAATTTCATATCGAACGACTTCAAGCTGATGCTTGGCGCCGTGATTGTGCTCTACATCATAGGGGTATACGCTATCAGCTATTACGCTGAGCGCAAAGTCCAGAATGTAGAAGATTATGTTGTGGCGGGACGTCGGCTTGGCATCGGTCTTTCATGGCCTGCGCTTCTTGCCATTTGGTTTGGTGCCGGCACCATTTTGACTGTGTCGAGCGAGGTTGCAAACAACGGACTCAAGCAGGTTAGTCTGGACCCGTTTGGCTCTGGTGTGTGCTTGCTAATTGCTGGCGCATTTTTTGCAAAGCCACTGTGGAGAATGGGTATCACCACATTGTCAGATTTTTTCAGAATAAAGTTTGGCAATACGGCTGAAATTATTTCTGCTTTAATCATGATCCCGAGCTTTTTTGGTTGGATTGCCGCTCAATTTGTGGCTCTTGCTCAAATACTGCATTTGTTTTTTGGGCTGCCGCTCAATGTTGGAGCGGTGCTTGTAACTATTGTGGGAACGGGCTATACCATCCTTGGTGGCATGTGGGCAGTGACCCTGTGCGATGCAACTCAGATTTGGCTTGTGTTAGTAGGGTTGGTGGTACTTACATGCAGCGCTCTTGCTGGGCTGGGACATGGTGATATCGCCCTTGGATTTGCCAATGTCATTCACTGTGTGCAATCTACTGCACCTTTGAAATTAGAACTTATTCCTACTCAGAGTCATGGCGAGCTTTTTGCCTGGACATCTTTGTTTGCAGCAGGTGCTCTTGGAAATATTCCAAGCCAAGACTTGATGCAACGTATGTTTTCGGCCAGAGACGAAAAGGTCGCTCAGTATGCTTGTTATATTGCTGGCATAGCTTATATCTTGTTTGGTGCTTTACCTGTAATTCTTGGATTTGTATCCATTTATATGGCTGAGCACTCAGGCTTTGCTCTTGGTCCTGATGTTTCGGTTCTGCCTGCTCTGGCGAAGGGCTTTTTGCCACCATGGCTTGCAGTGGTTTTTGTAGTGGTGATAGTTGCAGCTGTGATGTCGACCATTAATAGCGCTATTTTGTCGCCTGCAACAGTGTTAACTCAAAATATTTTGTACAAAGCAAAATTTGTGCGTGAAAATATCGACCAGCTTAAACTGAATAGAATTTGCGTTGTTTTCATGGCTGTGTGCGCCTTGATTACTGTCTTTTCGGGCGAACGTGCATATGGGTTGCTTGAGAGTGCATACAGTATTCCGCTTGTGGGATTATTCGTTCCGCTCACCTTTGGAATTTATTCCAAAACAAAAAATGAAATCCCTGCTGTAGTTTCGATGCTCACTGGAATTTCGACCTGGATGTGTCAGTACTTGCTTGGATGGGAATATTTCATGCAACGCATTCCTCCATTTGATAAGCTCGATTTGCCGCTTACTCTTGCATCGACATTTTGTTCGCTCATAGCGTATGTCACTTGCGACTTTGTTGTAAGCCGAGTTCTGGCTAAACGTCCACTTGAAATGGCTGAACCAGAGCTTTCAAATATAGCCTGATATAAGAACTTGTCTGTTGTCCATGTCAGACAGTTTTAAAAAATCTATGGCTCTGAGTACAAACGAATTGCAGTGGCTGCATCGCGCTCTGTTAGATCGCGCCAGCTGTCTTGCACGTCTATTGAAAAGAACATAGCGTCTTTGGGATTATTTGTGTGACCTGCCATGCCGATCACATGACCGATTTCGTGCAGAAAAATGAGACGCAATCTGTTTTGCGTAAGTGGCATGTCTGGCATTAGCGGGACAGTCAAAAAGGCGATGGTGCCTTTTACTAATCCATTTTTGCCTGAAAACAACTGGGTTTCGCCAGCTTCTGCAGCATTTTTAAATTTGCTCGAGTCGTTGGTCCAGGTGCACTGAATGTCTGAATCTTTTTCTGTTTCTACAAAAGTGAAAGATACAGCGCCTTTTGATGCGTTTTGCCAGTCTGCAAAAGATTGTTTCAAGAGATCTTCTGAGCCTGGTTTGAAGTTTGGAACGTTTTTGCCTTGAGCAATAAAGACTTTTAGTGGCATTTTGTTAGCGGGCCATCGCGCTCTGCCGTGAGCTGTCACCTCGGCGTAGTAGTCTTGCAGGTTGCCTGCAGATTGAACTCGACTTTCTCTGGATGCTTCTTTTTGCAGACCCTGAATGAGTTCAGAAACTTTTTTGGCGTCTTTGTGCGTAGGAAAACGTTTTACAAATTCACTGTAAGTGGTGATAGCGTCTTGTATACGCCCTTCTGTTTGATATAAACCACCAAGGCTCATCCAGGATGAGTCAAGATTGGGATTGAGATTGCGAGCTAATTCCAATTCGCTTATAGCTTCTTTGACCTGACCAGTTTTTGCAAGAGCGATACCAAGGTTATGGTGCACTTCTGCAAAGCCAGGTGAAAGATCAGCGGCCTGTTTGAGCTTGGTCACCGCATCTCGATTATTGTTGGCGTGCAGTAATTTGACGCCTTCTTGCAAAAAAATGGCGGCTTGGTACTGTTCTTTTGAAACGACTTTGTTATTTAAAAAATACTGCTCGCCTTCAGCAAACGAAGGCAGAAACGACAAAGTCAAAGAAAGTGCCAGCGACAAAAAACTTGCTCTAAGCAAAAATGCGTCTGTTTCGTTTTTTGCGGTCACTAGTTTATTTAGCCGTTGCGGTCTTTTTTGCCAAGCAAGCGATACCTGGTAATTCTTTTCCTTCCAAAAATTCAAGCGATGCACCTCCACCAGTAGAGACGTGTGTGAGCGCTTCGGGTTCCACGCCGCAAGCAGCAAGAGCAGCAACTGAGTCGCCGCCGCCTACTACGGTTATGCAGCCTTTTTTGGTTAGTTCAACCAGTTTCTTGACTACGGCAAATGTGCCTTTCTCGAATCCTTTTGTTTCAAAAACACCAAGTGGACCGTTCCACAAAACTGTTTTAGAAGACTCAAGCGCCGACTCGATTTCTTTAATAGAATCGGGACCGACGTCAAGACCCATTTCGTCGTCTGGAATGTTGTCGCAAGAAACTGTTTTGGTTTCTATGCCTTCTTCGATTGCTTTGGCGCAAACAACATCTTTGGGAAGTATGATTTTGACTTTGTTTTTGGCTGCTTTTTCAATCAGATCGCGGCAGTAATCGAGGCGATCGTTTTCGACCAGAGATTTTCCAACCTGCTTGCCTTGAGCTTTCAAGAAAGTGAAAGCCATTGCACCACCAATAATAATGGTGTCAACTTTGGTGATGAGGTTGTCCAATACGCCAATTTTCGAAGAAACTTTGGCACCACCAATAATGGTTGTGACCGGTCGTTTAGGGTCATCGAGAGTAGAAGAAAGCATTTTTACTTCTTTCTCAAGCAAGAATCCAGCATAAGAAGACGGCACAAATTCGCTTACGCCAGCGGTGCTTGCATGAGCTCTGTGTGCGGTTCCAAAAGCGTCGTTGACATAGACATCGGCAAGTTCAGCCAATTGCTTGCTGAAATCTTTGTCGTTTTTTTCTTCGCCAGCATGAAAGCGGACATTTTCTAAAAGTAGAATATGACCATTTTTCAAATTCTGGACTTCTTTTTTGACCTTTTCACCGACAGTTTCTTCGACGAAATGGACTTTGTCTTTCAAGAAATCAAATAGAGCAGCAAGATGCTTTGCCACAGGCTTGAGCGAATATTTTTCATTCGGCTTGCCATCTGGTCTTCCAAGGTGTGAAACCAGGACGACTTTGGCATCGGATTTCATCAGCTTTTCAATGGTTGGCATTGCAGCCGTGATACGGCTGTCTTCTGCAACAGTGCCATCTTTGTTCAACGGCACATTGAAATCGACACGCACAAGAACGCGTTTGCCTTCTAGTTGCGATTTATCCAGCTGCTCTATAGATCTCATTATTTTTGTCCTTTATATGGTATTGAATCTAGACTTTGACTGCAATTTTTTTTGCAACCATTGAAGCCAGTTCTACGAGGCGGTTGCTGTAACCCCACTCGTTGTCGTACCAGGAAAGTACTTTGACCATGTTCTCGCCCATTACCATGGTGAGGTCGCCGTCAACAATAGAGCTTGTTTTGTTACCAGCGAAATCGCGCGATACCAAAGGCTCATCTGTGTAACCAAGATAACCTTTCATCGAGCCTTCAGCAGCTTTTTTCAAGCAAGCGTTGACTGATTCTTTGGTTACAGGTTTTTTTGTTGTGCAAACGAGGTCTACGATAGATACGTTTGGTGTAGGCACGCGCATTGCAAAGCCGTTCAATTTGCCTTTCAAGTGGGGAAGGACAAGACCGATAGCTTTAGCAGCACCAGTTGAAGAAGGAATCATCGATTGACCCGCAGCACGTGCTCTTCTCAAATCATCGTGAGCAGCATCGAGCAATTTCTGATCGAGTGTGTATGAGTGAATTGTGGTCATCATGCCTTCTACGATGCCGAACTCGTCATCGAGAGCTTTAGCCATAGGAGCCAAGCAGTTAGTGGTGCAGCTTGCGTTCGAGATGATGTTATGTTTTTCTGGATTGTATTCTTTCTCGTTAACGCCAAGTACGATGGTGATATCTTCGTTTTTGGCAGGAGCAGAAATTAGAACTTTTTTGGCGCCAGCTTCAATGTGTCCTTTAGCTTTGGTGGCGTCGGTGAATGCACCCGAGCACTCGAGAACCATGTCGATTTTGTGCTCTTTCCATGGCAGTGCAGCAGGATTTTTTTCAGCTGAGAATTTGATTTCTTTTCCGTCTACTACAAGAGCGCCGTCTTTGTGTGAAATGGTATGACCTTTGAGTTCACCAAGAACCGAGTCATATTTGAGCAGGTGGACTGATTGCTCGAGAGTCTGGAAGGGGTCGTTGATGGCGACGATTTCGAATTCTGTCGGCTTGCTGTCCAAATAAGCGCGGAACACGTTGCGTCCGATTCTGCCGAATCCGTTGATTGCTACTCTAGTCATCTTTACATTTCCTTTTCTGTATTGAATAAGGCCAGCTTGAAAGCTCGAAAGCCGCCCTCTAGTGCGAATGAGACAAGAGTAGTACAGAAAATCGGCTTTGCTCAAAAAATGAGTATTCTATTTAGATTGTGGCGCTCGTAGTCAAGGGTAGGCTATTCTTGTTGTATCCAAATAGATTTTTGTGTCCATTAGCGGCAAAGAGGCGCAATTCAAAATGACTAACAAAGCTGAAGAAGGCGTACAAGGCGCCGGCACCGACATCAAAGCACATGTTGAGCAAATTCTCGACAAATTACGTCCTATGCTCATGATGGATGGCGGTAATATCGAACTGGTAGACGTCAAGGACGATGAAGTATTCGTGCACTTGATGGGTGCTTGTGGCATGTGCCCAAGCTCGACCATGACCTTGAAAATGGGCGTCGAGCGCGCAATCAAAGAAGAGCTTCCTCAAATCAAGCGCGTAGTCCAGGTCTAATCAACCTGTTTTCTGCGTAGTCGCAAATTTCTATCCGATATATCCGATTCGGGTTTAACGGATCCCGTGACACGTTATCCGTTAAATACAAGTGATGCTTGTCTATAGAAATCCGATGCTTTAAGGCATGCTAGATTGGTTTAGCGTATGCCGACCCTGGCTTTGAAATCGGAAGTGAGATAGCTCGCCAGCACAACCGATTCGTGCTGAGGCAGAAGATCGCTCAGATTTTCGTGACCAGATGTACATGCGCGTCTAATTGAGCGTTTCGACTCAAAAACGGAACCGTAGGCGTTAGATGCAATGGTGTTGCAAATTTCTTTGACGCCTGATTCAAGCTTGTCTTCGTTAATTGTTTCGTTAATAAGACCCAGTTGCAGTGCGCGTGTGGCATCAATCACATTGCCTGTGTAGAGCATCAATGCTGTTTGGGCTGGACCTATTAAATGTACCAGTCGCAAAACACTTGCATCGTCTAACACTATTCCCAACTTGGCGATTGGAATGCCAAAAGTCGAAGAAGATGAGGCGATGCGAAAATCGCAAGCGGTGGCAAGCAAACAGCCGCCCCCAATACAAGGACCGTCTACCATCGCGATAACAGGTAGAGGAAATGTATAAATGAATTGCAAACAGTCTCTTATTGCGTGCCAGAATTTGGTGGCGCCCTTCAAGTCGGCAATTACCTTCAAGTCTTCGATATCAGCACCTGATGCAAAACAAGAATTACTGCCAGTGAGCACCATAACCCGAGCGCCCTTCTCTTTAAGCTCGTTCAAACATTCTGGAATGGCTGACCACATTGAGGTGGAAATGGCGTTTCGACGTTCTTCTCGACTGATAGTTAGCCAGCCAATGGCGTTTGCTCCGTCTGGACCTGGAGCATCTTCAGTATGTGTAGTTAAGTAGTGATTTGGAAGTGACATTATTTGAGTGAGAATTGAACTGTATCGCCTTCTTTAATTCCTTTCTTCTGGCAATATCCACCAGCGACTTCGACTACTTGATTAACCAGCAATCCTTCGCCTGCTGGATAAGTGGGGCATTTTCTGTAGTCTTTTGTGCGCTCGGGTGGAACGTTTTCAAAGATTTTGATGATTTTGCCGTCGCGTACAAAAATCATATCGAGCGAAATATAACAGTTGTACATCCAGAAATTGACCGGCCTTGGAGGATTGAATAAAAAAACCATACCAGAGTCAGGTGCAAGCGAAGTTCGCATCATTAATCCACGCTCGATTTCTTGAGGTGTTTGAGCGATTTCGAGTTTGATTTCTTGATTGTTGATTGTGACTGTCGGCATTTTAGTGGTCTGCGTTTTGGATTCAGCCATGCATGCTTGAGGTTGAAAAATCAGTGCAATCATTATGGAAAGAAGCAATTGCTTGATTATCATAGCCACCACATCCTGTTATACGGTGTTTTCCAGTAGAAGAATTCGACTGTGTCGATTAAGACACCCCGTTTTCCGGGCAATGACTTGCTTGAAATTACTCCGGAGGGATCTATTATGGCAGAAATTCCCGTATTGGTAGACATGACAATATAACGACCGTTTTCGACCGCCCGAAAGACCGAAGCCGCAAGCAATTGTTTGTTCAAGGACGATTCGTGAAACCAGCTCAAATTAGACAAATTTACAAGCAAGTGGGCGCCGTGTCTTACTTCGTTTGCAATTAGTCTGGGATAAACCATTTCGATAAAAATAGATAACCCTACTTTGCCCCACATGCTTGAGACCAGGTTTACTTGATGAGTAGATAGAAAGCTTTCACGACTGGCAGGTATGTGTTCGCGCAAAGAACTTGGAATACGCTCGTTGAGTGCTTTGATTGGAGCCGATTCACCAAGCGGCACCAGTCTTTGTTTGACGTATAAATTATCTTTGGGATTTAGTGGACTTATGATACGAGCTGCATTTACAAGCTCGCCTGCCTGAAGGGTTTCAATTGATCCCACGATTGCTTCTTTGTTTTGATATTTGCAAAGACCCTTTATGATGCTGAGGAGGTTCCCTTGCAGCATTTGAGCATTGTTTATCACGCCTTCTGGAAGTACTAGCATGAGCACACCTAAATTGTGGCTCAAAGCAGCATAACGCTTAGCTACGTGCTCTGGCTTTGTTACTTGAAGTCTTTCTTCTTCAGCTGATACGTTGCCTTGCACGACTCCTACAGTTACAGGGGGCGTTTGAGGGTCTTGCAAGCGCACTGTTGCTACATCTATATAGTCCTGAATTCGAGCGATTCGGCTGCTTCCCCAGCTGCTAAGGCAGAAAATCAATAGCGTAATCAATGCAAGATCTAAAAAGGCACCAAATCCGGTGGTGAGTTGATCTGTTCTGCGTCCGATCTTTTTTGCCAGTTTAAAACACTGAATAACACCGCAGGCTATGGCTGCATTTGTCATCACAATAAGAAAATCGAGGCATCCACTCCCAAGCCAGGATGACATCTGGACCATAGAAAGGTTGCGATATTGAGAGTAAACAAGCTGATTTATTGGTAGTCCAATAAAAAACTCGGACGGTGCAATGAACCATTGCAAAAAGACCCAGATAAGTGGAACCGAGATTATGTAAGGAAAAAATGGTCGTTCTATGTTCGGAAGAAAACCAGCTCTCAGCGGAAGACAAAAAACAATGAGTGCAAAACCTGCATACAAAAGTGATTGGTGTATACATTCAAGCAGCCAGATAAGGACACTAAAGGCGGTACCAAGCCAATGTGGCAAACCAAGCCAGGTCATTGGTGCAAGGCCTAAGTAAAAACTCAGCGCGACACTGTTATATCCAAGTCCAAAAATGAGTCCGCTGATTGCGGCTTCCCATTTACCGGACGCTCCGCGAATGAGCACTAAAAGTGGTGCCAGTCCAATCCAGGCAAGCCATGAGAAATTGATATTGCCTACATCAAAAGCGGGGCAGCTCAGTCCAAGCACAATGCCCAATAAAAAAATGATCGGACCTTTATAGAGAAAAGAGACGCGTTCGAGCCATGTTGGTTGATCAAAGACGGAATGCGTCTGAAAAATCACGAATTACCACCAAAAACACTTACATTTGTCTTGCAAGAGTCTTATTATATAAGCATGAGAATCTTCGGCATAGACCCCGGGACACAAACTTCAGGATATGGAGTAATAGACTTAAAAGGCTCTAGCAGTCTTACTTATGTTGCTTCAGGCATAGTCCACACTTCAAAGGATATGCCATTTCCCAAGAGGTTGAATACTATCCGAATAGATATCATTGAGCTGATTAATGAATATGCTCCGGATGTGGTGGCGGTCGAGTCGATATTCTTTTTCAAGAATGCCAAAACTGTTATTCCAGTTTCTCAAGCTCGCGGGGTGATCATAGAAGCTGCAAGCTCGGTAGGTCTGGAAACGAAAGAGTATACGCCTATGCAGGTCAAACAGTGTTTGACCGGTTTTGGTCGAGCAGATAAAAAAGATATCCAAATAGCGGTGCAAGCGTTATTGCAGCTGCCTTCGATAATAAAACCAGATGATGCCTCTGATGCATTGGCAATCGCTATAACTCATGCTCGAATGGATCTCGCCACCCGTCAATTAGTTGTTGAAAATCCCGCTCTCGCCAACTAAATAATCCAAAAATTTTACGGCGCCAGTCGGTCCTATGTGAACCGTGTCAAGAAAATCGTTGTCCGAAAAAATTTTGGCGTTTTCAAAATTGACGTATTTGACACCATATTTAGTGCTGACTTCGTCTAGATAAGACAGATATTTCAGGTGCATTTCTTTGCTTGCAAGAGCTTGATGTCCACTGGAGACCGGCATATTTACTAGAATCAATTCAATTTTTGCATCTTTGCATAACTGACAGGTGCGTTCTAGAGAATGCTTCTCCAGTTCCATCTGTTTGTAATTAGTTGGGGCGTAGCGCTTTCTATAATCTAGTTGGTCGAGCGAAGTTTTAGTTTTTTCTGCAGTTGTGTGTGTTGTAGTTGAGGACTCAGAGGCAAGAGCAGAAGCATTATTGCTTATTTGGACCTCTTCTTTGTTCTGGGCAGTTTTAGCTACAACACCGTTCTTTTTTAGCAGTTTATCGGTGTTATCTCTTAGCAGCTGTCCAATTTCGTTGTGCGAAGAATAACAAGGAAAAGCAAGATTCAAGAAAAGATCTTTTAAAACCGAGCTTCTAGCGTTTTTGAGCAAGAAGGACAGATTGTCTTTGTGAGTTGCATACTGAAGATCGAACAAGGCGTGAAAAATCGGAGTGCCGCCAAAACTGCCGTTTACATTGTCGGCAAAGTCGCGCATTCCTACACATAAAACAATTTTTTGAGGTGGTTTATCAAGCAGTTTGCTAATGACCAGATGGTTGTCCGAGATCATCGAAGCTGCATTGGTAGCGTTAAAAACACTTACGTCCCTGCCAGTTTTCCTTTTCAGTGCCGATTGAAGATAATTCGCTGCTGTGTAAGCCTGCAATACATTCAATTGTTTTGCTTTGATTCGTAAATAGGTAGGACCGTCTTTTTCTGCATCTGCGTAATAAAGACCGCACATTGGAAGCGACGAGCCTACAAAAACAATATCTGTTTTAGTTTGTTTGGCTTTCCACTCACTTAGTTTGAAAAGCGCCGCTGCTTTAGTCACCGTCTCGGGAGTAAGCTTTTCGCGCTCCAGTAGTCTGTGAAAACTGATCTGCGATAAGTATAGAGAAGCAAAATATAAAAAAATGACAAGCCAGATTGAAGGACTGCGAGTTAAGCCAAGAAATGCTCTGGTCGCTGTGCACTCGCTGATGCCAGCCCTTTCAGATCTAACGATTTTTTCTTTTACGACCAAAATGTCTGACTCGCTGAAAAGTACCAAGGATATCAGCGAGTCGTTTAGAACACCTTTAGTTGTTTTAAAGAGTTTACAAGAGAGGGCTTAGAGCTGGATGAATCCACTGTCTTTAAGCCCCGACGAATAGTGGTCAGGGTAAAGCATTTCGGCAATCATTTGCATTGATTCGACGATTCTGGGACCCGGTCGATTGAAATATTGGTTGCCGTCAGCAACGTAAACACGTTTATTTTTGACGCAAGACATCGACTTAAACTTTTTATTTTCGAGTAATAAATGCATCTCTTCCATCGTGCGTTTAATATCGAACCCGCATGGTGTGACTAGAACTACATCAGGGGCAGACTCTACTAGGTCATCCATTTTCATCCATGGTGAGTGTTTTCCCGCCTCTCCAAATAAATTTTCTCCACAGGCAAATTCGATTAGCTCAGGAACCCAGTTGCCTGCTGCCATCAATGGTTCAATCCATTCAATACAGGCAATTCTCGGGGCTCGTCCATTTTGGGTCTGGAAGCTATCGCATTGTCTGTGTAGAGATTCAATTTTTTCAGTAATTTCATCGATTAAATCAAGACCGCGATTCTCAATCCCAAGCTCTATTCCGAGCGTGTCGATATCGCTCAAAATATCTGTAAAACAGTCAGGTTTGAGCGAAATGATTTTGACATTTTCACCAAGCGTGAGCGAGCATGCATCAACCACGTCTTTCTGGCTTACGGCGCACACCTCGCATTGAATTTGCGTGACGATGTGAGTAGGATTGAGCGATTTAATTTTTTCAGCATCTACTCTATAGACACTAAGACCTTCTTGCACGAGGGCTTTTACTTTCTGGTCTATTTCATAACTCGTTCCATCCACTTCGAATTTTGGACTCGTGCAAACTGGTAAATCGAGGATAGAAGCCGGATAATCACATTCGTGCGAACGTCCGACAATTTTGTCTAGCAATCCAAGACGATACAAAGTCTCAGTGGAACTGGCTATGAGAGAAATAATGCGAAGCTCTTGCACACTATCCCTGCGGAGCGGTAGGAGCGCCTTGTTGAGCCTGCTGCGCCATTACATAGTCGAGCAAACGAATAAATTCATTGCGGAAAGTAGCAATTACCCGAACAAGCTCTGAGCGGTTGCAGACGCAAACAACACCTGCGCCGCCTAAACCGCCAAAAAATGAGGCAAATTCAGCCATCTCTACAATAGATTCGTTACCGTCGAATTTGGAAAAATCTTCAATCCAGTTGATTGGAGCGCTCAAAAAGAAGTCTGGGCGCTGAGCATAAGGGTGATTTAGTGTCTGCATCGAGCCGTCCGGCATCATCAGATATATGGCTCCACGCACTACGCGATAAGCTGGAAGGTCATGTTTTTGAGTACGATAAAAATCAAGTGCGTTTTGATAGCCCTGAAGCTCATTTGACAGCCAGATCAAGGCTTCGTCTGGAGCCTTGCCGCGTAACAAAGGCAGTGCCTCAGGCAAAGCTTTGCTGAAAGTAGTGCTGCCAGATAATAAATCTTGCTTGAGCTTTTGAAACACGACGCCTCCGGGCGATTGCGGTTGATTTTAGACTATATACCACCCTTTAATACAAATAATATTAGTGAGAAAAAATACCGTAGATAGTCACATTCACCAAAGATCGATTGACTGCAAAATGGCTATGTGAAAAGCTTATCGGAATTAGTTGACAACCTTTTCGACCCGAATCGGATATTTGCGTGATAAGCCCCGGAACCAAGAGTAAGTCGCAAGACCTGACGCCACTGATAGAGCTTGTGCAAGATGAAATGCAGATGGTCGAAGACTGGCTTGCAACCAATCTTATCGACGACAATCCCTTTGTTGGCGAATTGCTCAAACAAATTTTTCAGGCTGGTGGAAAGAGGCTTCGACCACTGATTTGTCTTTTGTCTGGGCGGGCGACTGGTAAAAACAATGAAATCGGACGCTTGCACATTATTCTTGCCGTGTTGACTGAGCTCATTCACACCGCAAGTCTTGTGCATGACGACGTTATTGATAGTTCAGATTTGCGTCGTGGCAAAGAAACTATCAACAAGAAATGGAACGAGCGCGTGGCTGTTCTTATGGGCGATTTGCTTTTTGCTCAAGCTTCTATTTGTCTTGCTAGATTAATGAATCCGCCTATCGTAGGCATTTACGGTCAGGTTTTGGGCGATCTTTGTGCTGGCGAGATTAAGCAAATGCGTCATCAGTTCAATATCGACGCTGATTGGGATACATATATTCAAAAATCTATTGGTAAGACGGCTTCGCTCTTTTCGGCAGGTAGTCACAGCGCAGCTATTTTGAATGGCAAAGATAACGACACTGTTCTTGCTCTCAAGAGTTATGGACTCAATCTTGGCATTTGTTTTCAGATAGTAGACGACATGCTTGATATCACGGGTGATTTTGATCAGAAAAACAAAGCTGGCGGCGTTTTGAAGCCTGTCGGAGGCGACTTGCGCAACGGTGTTTTGACCGCTCCTGTTTTGTATACACTGGCTGAAGATAATGCAGACTCTAAGCGTTTGCGCAAACTAATCGAAGATCGAGCTGTGGTAGAGGATGCCGGAAACCTGGAAGCACTTTCGATCATCGCTAGATCTGGCGCTATCGAAAAAACAGCTGAGCTCGCTCAAAAATATGCTGATGACGCCTGTCGCGATATTTCTATCTTGCCCGATTCGCCTTACAAAGACGGACTTTGTGCGCTTAGCGAATTTATCATGTCCAGAGCTAGACCCAACTGAGAGCCGGTATAAGCATGTCTAAAAAGCTATCTTTTGGAATCTGGTCTTCAGTCAAAATGTCCGTGATTCTGATTGCGCTGACTGCTGCCACAATTCTTGTTGGCGCCTGGTGTCCGCAGGAAGGACAGGTGGGCAGAGAAAAGGTTTTTGAAGCTTTTGGCAAAGACAACGGTCAATTGGTTATAAATCTTGGCTTAGCCGATACTTATCATTCGCCCTGGTTTTTATTTCTTATCGCGATGCTTTCGCTAAGCATGCTTGCAGCAAGTTTTGAGCGAGTCTTTCCGCGATTGCTTACATTGAAAAATAAAATGCCATTGCTCGATAGGGCTGGGATTGAAAAGCTTCCTTTTCATAAGAGTCTGGAGTACGAACTTGAAGCCGGCACCGCATCTGGTGGCACAGCCATAAATAATATCGAAGCTGAGTTGAAGAAAAAAGGCTTTAGCATCATTCGCGAAGGAAACAAGCTAACAGGCGAACAGGGTCTAATTGGCCGTCTGGCACCAAGCGTAACTCATGTAGGTTTGCTTTCACTGCTTGTCGGAGTCACTATCACATCATGGACTGGCTTTAATGGCTTTCAGCCAGTTAAATTGGGCGAATGTTTGAGTTTTGAAGACTCACAGCATTCAAAATTGTGGATGGGCAGCCTGCCTAAATGGCAAGCCCGAGTAATCGAGACCAGACGCGAGAATCACCCTACAGGTGAGCCTAAACAGTGGTACACCACCCTTGCGATAGAAGATAAATTTGGCAAAGTTTTAAAAACTGGCGAGCTGTCTGTTAATAACCCACTTACTTATGACAATGTAGACATTTATCAATCGAGCTGGGGTATAGATTCGATCGCGCTTAAATTCAATGGACAAAAACAAACAATACCGGTAAATCCAATGGGCAAGCGCTTTGCCGCATTTCTGCCTCTTGATCAGGATTCGGTGATGATTTTTTCTGTTCTGGATCAAAAATCAGATTTGAGAATTTTTGCAAAACGTAGTAACTGGGAAGCACCAAAAATCCTTACTGAAATAAAACCCGGTCAATCCACCACTCTTGGCGGTGTGACCCTCACTTATGAAGGTATTGTGCCACGTACCGGTTTGCAGTACAAAAGAGACCCAGGCATCTTTGTTGTTTATACCGCATTTGGTTTTATCATGATTGGTGTGATGCTGGCATTCATTCCGCACAGACATATCTGGGTCTGTGAAGAAGCTGATGACAAAAGAATTCAGCTTGCCATTGGCGGTCGTTCTCCCAAGGCAAAAGTTGATTTTGAACGTATGGTAGAAAAAATAATAGAGCCTTATCAGAATTTAGAGACTAAGTGGAAATCGCAATCCGACACCGACAGAGTTTTTGATGAGCAAAAAAGAGAAGAAATATGTCAGACCTCCAAGTAGCACTAACTAACACCGCGGGCGTTACATCCATTGTTTCTTTCTGGATTTTTGTAGCTTCTAATGCTTTCAAAAACTGGAAACCGAAAATATTGGGGTCAGCTTTCTGGGTTCTGCTCGTTGGCTTTGTTGCTCTTACTTGTGCCATCATTGCTCGAGGCATCGAAGCGCAGCGTTTCCCGCTATCTAACTTGTATGAAAGTTTGCTCTGGTTTGCCTGGGCAATCATGGGCGCCTATTTGTGGTTGGCTGCAACGCTGAATCACGCAGGCGTCTGGCACCTTGGCTGGCTTGCTAGTTTGACTGCTGCCTCGTTCTTTTTATATGGAAGCTGGCTGCCTCAAAGTCAGCACGACATCCAGCCTCTCGTTCCGGCACTGGTCAGCTATTGGCGCCAGATTCACGTTCCGCCATTAATCGTTTCGTACGCAATGTTTTTTCTTTCTGGACTCAGCGGTTTAGTCCAGCTATGGTGGGCAGGTCGCCGAGTTACAGTGTTTGGGCTCATCGTCACTATTTTGCTTGCATGTTCTGCAATTGCACTTGGCACTTTTAGCGAAATTGCAGTCTATTATTTGCAGGCGTTATTCGTTGGCGGAAGCATAATAGGCGTTGTTTTCAGTTGGTTTAATCTGAAAAAGGTCAAAACAGAAGCAATTAACCATTCGCGCGAAGAATTGTATGACGACATTTCATATAGATGTATTTCGATTGGTTTTCCGCTTTTGACCATAGGCATCATTACTGGCGGTTTGTGGGCTAATCACGCCTGGGGCAGTTACTGGTCGTGGGACCCTAAAGAATCTATGGCGCTTGTGACCTGGCTTAGCTACGCTGCTTATATACATTTGCGTATTCATCGCGAAATACCAGCAGACAAGCTTGCAGTTGTGTCCTGTATCGGATTATTACTTACATTGCTCACTTATCTTGGATTCAATACTCTTGGATTTGGTGGTTTGCACAGTTACGGGCAGCTGAAATAGCACTTTTCGGGCTTTTGTCATCACAAATAGGTATAAGCGGGTCCAAAGACTAGGGTTAATCCCGTTATTAACTTTACCTTTGGAACTTTTAATAGTTAGAGTCGTCTCAATTTTCAGAACAGACGAAATATCGAGCACATAACAATTCGAACGCCCACAAGGCGGCGTTTTTACTTCGCAAGGCAACAAAAAACTATGAGAAAAGTGAACACTAATTTTGCTTATTCCGACGTGGAAGAATCCTACGTGGGTCCTTACACAGGTCAAACCAACGATGGCGAATTCAATTTCAGCCCATCAGATATGGATTTTGCAGCTGATATTGTCGATGAAGCACGTTCTGTTGGACGTCCCAGTGCACCAAAAGAAGATCCAATTCAACTTTATTTGCGTTCTATTGGTAGAGTGAAGCTTCTTGGTGCAGTAGAAGAAATTGAACTAGCTCGTCGTGCGCTCAAAGGTGACGATCTGGCTCGTAAACGCTTGATACAAGCCAATTTGCGTCTTGTAGTAAGTGTAGCAAAGCGCTATCAAAACAAAGGAATGCCTTTGCTAGATTTGATTCAAGAAGGCAACGTGGGTCTAATCAAAGCGGTCGAAAAGTTCGACCCCGAGCGCGGATACAAATTCTCGACTTATGCCACCTGGTGGATCAGACAGGGCATAACTCGTGCTTTAGCTGATAAATCGCGCACTATACGTGTACCAGTGCACATGGTTGAGAATATCAATAACTTGCGCAGAGCAACATCAAAGCTTTCACTGAAGCTTGATCGCAAGCCGACTTTAGAAGAGTTGGCACGTGAAGTTGGTCTGTCGCTCAAAAAGATCAGGATGATTCTTCAAGCTAATCGATCATTGTTGTCACTCGATACGCAATACGGTGAAGACGAAGATAACACCCTGGCTGAGCTGGTCGAGGACGAAAAGTCTCGCACGCCTGAAATATCGACTGCCACTAAACTGCTGGCTGAAGATGTAAGAAAGGTACTTGCGGTCTTGACTCCGCGTGAGCGCGAAGTTCTTATGTTGCGCTTTGGTCTCAACGACGGCAAGCCAAGAACGCTTGAGCAAGTCGGTAAAATGGTCGGCATCACTCGTGAGCGGACCAGACAAATCGAAATAAAAGCCCTACGTTTTCTAAAACAGTCTAAAGAGGGCGAAGAATTGAAAGATTATCTTTCTTCTTAGCAAGTACAAGCACGATTAGTCCCGGATTTCCTGGATGATACCGTCTTTTACTAGGATTTCTCCACCTTCAAGACGCTGGAAAATGTTCTCTCCAAGACGGACTTCTACTGGATTTTCGACAGTAAACTGAGTGACTACACTTCCCAGTGGCAATTCTGCTAAAGCCTGACTTTGAGCAAGCATTTCTTCTTGCATCTGCAATAAGCGCAATTTTTCCATGTCTACTTGTTGACGAATCGACTCTATTTGAATTCGAGCATCGGTAGAAAGTGCGCCCATTGTTTGGCGTTCAAGATCCGCGATGGCACGTTTTCCTTTGAAATCGAGTTGTTGAATTTCAGCTTCAATCTGTTGCAAGTTGCGTTGGATTTCTCCACCCACTTGATTCTTGAAGTTTTCCGTTACTATTGCTCGGACCGGAATCATCCGGATGAGCCTAATCGAATTGGGGTTCGCCATCGTAAAAATCCGTTTTTATTGACAGGTCAAAGTTTAACAGAAGCCCATAGATGGAGAAAGGTCCTAGTATTTCTCCGAAATCGATTTGGCCTGAGTGAAGAGGAGCAAATAGTCCCTGCCACCTGCTTTTGAGTCGGTTCCGGACATATTGAAACCGCCAAAGGGATGAACTCCCACAAGGGCGCCGGTGCATTTGCGATTTATATAGAGGTTTCCCACATGAAAATCACGGCGGGCTTGCTCTAGATGTTCGCGATTTCCTGAGTAAATTGCTCCGGTCAAACCAAACTCTGTGTTATTGGCAATTGCAATTGCATCAGTAAAATCTTTGGCTTTGATGAAAGCAAGAACAGGTCCAAAGATCTCTTCTTGCGAAATGCGAGCCATAGGATCCACTCCCGAAATGATAGTGGGCTCGATGTAATAGCCGTCTTTACCATCGCTGCTTGTGCCGTTGATACCACCACCGGTTTCAAGTTTGCCTTCTTTCGATCCGATTTCAATATACTCTTTTACGCTTGCATATTGTGATTTGGATGCAACTGGTCCCATATTGGTTTCTTTTTTCTCGGGAGAACCAATTTGTAGTTTTTTAGTTTTTTCCACTACTTTCTTAAGCACTTCATCATAGACTTTTGAGTGAATAATGGCTCTGGAACAGGCGCTACATTTTTGTCCCTGAAAACCAAACGCACTGGATACGATACCATCTACGGCACTATCGATATTGGCTGAATCGTCAACAACGATAGAGTCTTTTCCACCCATTTCTGCAACAACACGTTTGATCCACAACTGACCTTTTTGTGGTTTGGCAGCAAGTTCGTTGATGCGAAGACCGACTTCTTTCGAGCCAGTAAAAGCGATAAATCTAGTTTTTGCATTGGTCACTAGATGATCGCCGACGCTCGAACCAGGACCAGGCAAAAAGTTTAAAACGCCTGGAGGAAGTCCGGTTTCTTCCATCACTTTGTAAAACTGATAAGCAATTGCAGGTGTTTCGCTTGATGGTTTCAAAATTACTGTGTTGCCTGAAACTATTGCAGCCGTAGTCATACCAACAAGAATCGCAAGTGGAAAATTCCATGGCGGGACAACTAAGCCGACACCAAGTGGAATATAGTGCAATTCGTTTTCTTCGCCTGCATAAGGTGTCAGTGGTTGAGGTCCGCTCAAGCGGATCATTTCGCGTCCATAGAATTCGCAAAAATCAATTGCTTCGGCTACATCACCATCTGCTTCAGCCCAGTTCTTTCCGATTTCAACAACGAGCCAGGCAGCAAATTCGAATTTGCGTGCACGCATGATTGCTGCGGCTTTGAACAAATGACGAGCGCGTTTTTGAGGACAGACTGTTTTCCAGGACTCGAATGCTTTACTTGCAGCATCCAATGCTTCGTCGGCTTCTTTGACCGAAGCTTGCGAAAAAGTGCCGACAATTTCAGATGGGTTAGATGGATTGGTTGATGACAATTTTTTTTCAGTCTCAACTGACTTTCCATTTATATGTAGTGGATAATTTTGCCCAAGTTTAGATCGCACTAATTTCAATGCCGCGTTCATGGCATCTTCGTTTGCTTTCACTGAAAAGTCTGTGAATGGCTCATTGCGAAATTCGGTGATCATTTAAGTACTCCTTGGCGAATTACCCGAGCTTCTTTTATAGAACGACCTTTTCGATTTTGCTCATATATTTAGGTAGATTTAGTTCTCTTCGCTTGACATGCGCAATTTGCGCGGCGACCTAACATCTAACCTGACCTTTTTTTCTCTTTTCTCTTTGTTGCATTTGCCATATCTTTAAATAAGGAATAGGAGGACGCGCCAGATGAAAGAGTACCTGGATCTGCTCACGTATATATTGGAAAATGGCGAAGAGCGCAAAGACCGCACAGGCACTGGAACTATAGGTGTTTTCGGTTTGCAGGCTAGATACAATCTTGCAAAGGGGTTTCCTCTTTTAACAACCAAAAAAGTTTTATTCGATGGAGTGCTGCGCGAATTACTTTGGTTTTTGAAAGGTTCGACTAATATCAATGAAGATCTCAAGCAATATACTCCAATCTGGAATGCATGGGCAGATGAAAACGGAGATCTTGGTCCTGTCTATGGTTATCAATGGCGTAAGTGGAATTCGTATGAAAAAGACGAGAATGGCGTTTTTGAAGAGAATCATATCGATCAAATAAAGCAAGTCATTCATTTGATCAAAACAGAACCACATTCACGCAGATTGATTGTTTCTGCATGGAACGTGGCTGATTTGAAAAAAATGGCATTGCCTCCGTGTCATTTGCTATTTCAATTTTATGTCAACGACTCTCAGCGCAGACTGGATTTGCAGCTTTACCAACGTTCAGCAGACATGGCTCTGGGAGTGCCTTTTAATATCGCAAGCTATTCGCTTTTATTGATGATGGTGGCACAAGAATGCGATTTGAAACCTGGATTTTTTATCCACACCATTGGTGATGCTCATATTTATCTCGATCATCTCGAAGGAGTCAAAAAACAACTGACACGTACGCCCGGTCAATTACCTACTGTGACAATTGCAAAGAAACCAATTTTCGATTTGAAGTTTGAAGATTTTCAATTGGACAATTATGTGCACCAGGGATTTATCAAATTCCCAGTCTCAGTCTAGATAGAGCTAATATTCATGCGTGAGCGTTTTTCTATGGTTGTGGCGTGTGACCTCAACCGTGGTATCGGAAAAAACAATTCATTGCCCTGGAGAATTCCGGGCGATTTAAAGCACTTCAAAGAACTCACGACCAAAACAAGCGACCCCACTTTATACAACGCTTGCATTATGGGACGAAAAACCTGGGAGTCTATTCCTGCAAATCACAGACCTCTTCCTGGGCGCTATAACATCGTGCTTACACGTAAAGCGGCTCTGGATGGACCTGCTCAGCAAGGAGTGTTTGTATTTGGATCGCTAGATGATGCGCTTGAAAAAATGAAAGATGGACCGATCGATCAAGTTTTTGTCATCGGTGGAGCTGAGATCTACAATCAGGCTATTTTTCATGAACGAATGGGCTCACTTTTTCTTACCGAGGTCAGAAGTCAGTTCGATTGCGACACTTTCTTTCCTGAGTACAAAGAGATGTTCACTCTTAAATCAAGCTCCGAAATAATGGTTGAAAACGGCATCGAATACGTATTTAAAGAGTATCTGCCCTTTATTCCTGAGGTTTAAATTTGGGATATAATGACTTTCATGAAAATAAAAGGGCAAGTTTTTTCACTTATTTTGTTTGGCGCACTTTTGGGCACACTGGTTAATGCCGGTAGTTTGCAAGCAGGCGAGAGTTCAAGTGCAGACAAAGGCAAAACAATTTTTGAAGGACGAACATGTGCCGACTGTCATAAAGATGGCGGCAATTTACTCAAGCCAAATAAGCCGTTAAAAGGTGCTTCGTTCGACAAAAAATTCAAAGATGATGCCAAGCTCATACAGGCCATTCGCAAAGGCGTTCCAGGTTCGAGCATGCGAGGATTTGGTGTCGCTGAGATTAGTGATTCAGAAATAAAAGACTTAATTGCCTATATCCGAACCTTTTCTGCCGCATCCACCAGTAAATCCAAATAATTACTTGAACTTGCAATTCACTCCAGAAATCGTTCTTGCTGCATACAGCCAGGGAATTTTTCCTATGGGGCACGAGGGTGGGCAAATTGCCTGGTATTCTCCTGACCCCAGATGCATTATCGACTTGCAGAATTTTCATATTTCAAAAAGACTCGCTCGAACATACAGACAAAACAAATTCGAACTGAAAGTTAATTCCGCTTTCGACCAAGTGATTAGAAATTGTGCTCGCACTGAAGCAGAAGGAATTTGGATCACAGACGACATTGTCAGGGTATACACACAATTGCACGAGCGCGGATTTGCTCATTCAGTCGAAGCTTATAAGAATGGCCAACTGGCGGGTGGGCTTTATGGAATCAGTCTTGGTGGTGCATTCATGGGCGAGTCGATGTTTCACATCGAGCGTGATGCTTCCAAAATTTGTCTTTTGTATCTGGTCGAAAGATTGCTCGAGCGACATTTCATTTTGCTCGATTCTCAATACATGACCAATCATCTTTCTACTTTGAGTGCAATTTCCATTTCTCGAGCCGAATACTTGACTCGACTTGAGCAAGCGCTCAAATTGCCTTGCAAATTTGCTTAAGGCTAGAATCCTGAATCTGGAATTTCTTTGATGGGCTGATAACCTGAGCCCTTTCCACCACTTTGAGGAATAGTCTGCGAAGAAGATGATCCTGAATTCGAGCTTGAAGAAGAATTTGAATTACCAGAATTTTCTTGCGATTGTCTGCGACCTCCAGGAGCCTGCACTATACGAGCAGAAATGATTTGATCGCCTCTCTGCATATTCATTACTGGTCCAAGATTACCCAATACTCTTCCAAAAATGGCATAGCGATTATCGAGTTGATTGATTGCTTGTTTAGTTATGTAAAACTGACAGCTTGCAGAATCTGGATGATTCGATCTGGCCATTGCTACGACACCTGGTCGATTATGTCTCAGCATGCGATTTATTTCGAGTGGGACAAATCGTGGTTTTCCAGTTTCAGGATCAATGAAATTTCCTCTTCCAGATCCTGTAGGGTCGCCGCCCTGAATACACCATTTTTCAATGCGATGAAAAATTGTGCCATCGTAAGCTCCACGATCGACCAGGTCTAAAAAATTAGCGCCAGTGCGAGGAACGAGATTATAAAAAACCTGGATATAAATTTTGCCTTTCGTGGTAACAAGTTCCACCACTGGGTCATCGGCACTTTGAGAAATTGCCGCTGGAGAGAGCGCAATATTCAGACAAATCGCCCAGGTCAGGAAATAGGCGGCTTTTAGTTTGAATCCCGAATGGAAAGCATGAACATTCATTACGCTTATCTGCCACGAGTCTCTTATAAATATGCACTCCACTACCAATGTTCAAAAACTAATTTCAGCGGGCAAAAGGTTTTTATCAAATCGGAATCACTCTCACTCGGACACACGGAAATAAACTAATGGCGCTTTACGCAGACTTGCACCGGCACCTTGGTGGAGCACTTCACCCTCGAATCATCTACAAATTTTTGCAGAGGCAGGATCATGAGGTACTGCATTTTTTTCCTGACTACGAAGGTTTTTATAACTGGTTCACTCGTCCTTGCAATACCCTTGAAGAATTCGTCAAAATTCACTCGCTCGTTGAAGAGTTACAAAGCATTGAGCACCTGCCATACTTCTGTCTGAGACTTTGCAGAGGGGCATACACATTCGAGAATCTTCAATATTTGGAGATACGCTATAACCCATATTTTAGAACCGACAAAAATTTAGGCATCGATAAACGTCTTGGACAGATGAGAGAAATCATCAATGTCATTACTACAAATTTCAGACCTGCCGATTACCCGATTGTGGTCAAACAAATTCTTTGTTTCGATCGACGATTACCTTTGAAGTTGAATGAAGAAATTCTCAAGGCCGCTGTGGATAACATAGGACCCGTTGTGGGAGTGGATTTGGCTGGTCCCGAAATAAATCCGGAAGTCTCAGAAGAGTGGGTCACACTTTTTTCTAAAGCGAGAGCGGCAGGATTGAAAACAACTTGTCACTTGGGTGAGACTACAGCAGATAATATCCATCCACAATTTTTCTCTGTGCTTGATCGAATTGGACATGGAATTCATATTCCGCTTGCAAAACCTGAGCACTTAAAAGAACTTGCTCGTAAACAAATCACTCTCGAGGTGTGCCCTACAAGCTACCGTCAGACGGGCACTCTGAAAGATCTGTCCAATCTCAAAGAAGTTTTTAAAAGGTGTAAAGAACACGGAGTAGCAATTGCAGTTTGCACTGATAATCCAGGACGTAATCCGGCACCTTGTACATTGCCAGGTGAATATGAACGATTGATCGATCACGATGTGATCGATTTTGCAGATCTCAAACACATCCAACAAGAAGCATTCAGATCTGCGTTTGGTTTTGTCCGTGGAGAGCGGCATTAAAAGCCGATCTCCAATGTTTTGATGAGCACCGCTTTCGGTATCTGAGTGACTCGATCGAATATCGAATAAGCAATTTTGAGAGTCTGTAATTAGATCAAAAATATAGATTTTGTATTTTATCTATTGCATTTTTTAGAAAATAAAAGTAACCTATCTGCGTGTGGTGTGATAACTCAATTTGAAAATCAAATAGATTCCAAATTGAAAAACGTTCGAGCTAAAAGATGGTGGCACAACTGAATAAACAGCAAAACGAGCTGTCATCAAAGTTTTAGCAGAACAATTAGCATGATCCGGAGGATAAATAATGCAAAGTAAAACATCAGCAGAGAAAGAACCAAACTCGAAGGTTCTTCCTGCTCCTAGCAGCGTTTCTGAAAAAGAAACAGCTAAGGCTGGTAAAGCGACCAAGTCGAAACCAAAAGCCAAAAAAGCTGCTGCTAAAAAACCAGCTGCTAAAAAGCCTGCTGCTAAAAAAGCTGGCAAAAAGCCTGCTGCTAAGAAAGCTGCTCCTAAGAAAGCTGCTGCTAAGAAGCCTGCTGCTAAGAAAGCCGCTCCTAAGAAAGCTGCTGCTAAGAAAACTGCTCCTAAAAAAGCTGCTGCTAAAAAGCCAGCCGCTAAGAAAGCTGCTCCTAAAAAAGCTGCCGCTAAAAAGCCAGCTGCTAAAAAAGCTGCTCCTAAGAAAGCTGCTGCTAAAAAAGCTGCTCCTAAAAAAGCTGCTGCTAAAAAGCCAGCCGCTAAAAAAGCTCCTAAGAAAAAAGGCGCAAAGCGTTCGACTAAAGCTAAAGCAGCTCCAGTCGCAATGGGTACTGAAGGTTAATCCTCAGTAATCAGGAAACTAACTAATTCAAAAGCCTCGGTTATTCAACCGGGGCTTTCGATTTAAGTTGATTTTTAAAGCACCGTCTTCGAGCTTATTTTGCACCGAAGCAGAGCACCAAATGCGATACCACTATTAAGTAGCTTGTTCGACCGACATCCAGCTGTACCAAGGGCTGGAATGAACGGCAGTAGATACGTGCAAGACCAGTGTGTTTCTTCCACCAGCATCGCCTTTAGTTATAAGTATCCAATCTCCTGCGCGATAGAAAGTATAAATCCACATTCTTTTATCACGGTCGATACATGCAATCCATTTATCGTAATGAGGAGACTGCACTGGATAATAAGCGTAAGCGGATACTTCACCCACTTTGAAAAATTCAGGAAGAGTCATTCTCCATTCTTCTCTACTTGTGAGAATCATGGTCATGCGAACTTTCTCGCCTTCGAGCACTTGAGCAAGATTGCTTTGTTTCAATTCCATTTTCCAGCGCGAAGGAATGTACATATACATAGTACCTTCGAGCACTTCTGGAAACTCAATGCCCGACTGATTCCATTCGTTTGGATCGCCTACTTGTGCGTAAGTCTGAAAACTGAATTGTTGGGGATCTACGCCCAGTTTTTCGCAAAAGTGAGGGTGCGACACTTCAATAGGCTGCTCGGGCAAAGCGCCGCCGTGAGCCCAGGTATTTAACAGTTCTTGAAAACTTGAAGTGATTTGATTCATGTCTAATTCCGGGTCAATCATACAATATCTATTCTAGTAGAACGAATGGAGAGCAGATTTTACACTCCTCTTACACGTGCTTGTTGTTCTCTTAAACTACAAATATGTACGATGACGTTACTTGTATAGCTCTTTGTGTTGACAACCGTTGATGCAGATTGCTTTACTTGTTGTCCGATCACTATAATCGATAAGGAATCGA
>CAZFKB010000016.1:0-40162 GCA_964519785.1 uncultured Candidatus Obscuribacterales bacterium
AAAGAGCTCGACAGAAGTTAATAGAATTGTGGGGGAATGTGATTGCCGCCCATCCTCCACAAAGTATTCAAAATAAAGCAATTGCTGCGCTTAAGGATCTCGATGTGGATGTTGATTTTTATTTGAAACGTTTTAAGTCTGGAAAACCTTGATGGTGTCAGGCATCAGATATAGTACCGGTCAATTCTTTAGTAGTCTTGTAAAAAAGATATATCAAGAGAAGCACTCCTAGTGATGCTAAACCTATTCCTAAGTATAAACTTTGGGGAAAATATTCGAATATTACTTGATGTTTTCCTTTGGGAATCGCGATACATTTGAAAAAGGCATTTGCCGTTAGAATCCTTGTTTCTACTCCGTCAATATATGCTTTCCAGCCGGGGTAGTTTCGGTCTGACGTGACAAGGTGAGCATCAGTATCAGAGTTAACTTCAAAACAAATTTTTTCCGGGCTTTCACTCTTGAGCAAAATAGAGTGATCGTGCTCATCGATATTTGCTTTCGGACTGACAGAAGTCTCTATGAATGACTGCTCCCAAGGCTTCCAACCATCTTTGACTGACACAAGCGCATTAAGTACTTCGTTATGTGACCTTGGTGAATACCAGTTATGACAAACAAAAAACCTGGGTAATGGATGAGTGTTTTTATAGATCCTTAGGTTATAACGCTCGTCTTCAAGTACTTTTTCAAACCCAGGTGAATCGAACTCTTTGACATTTTCAAGCTTTTGATTGATTCTGTAAATTTGAGAGATTAGATATTCGCACGAGCTAATCGAAGCGAATCGCGCTAATGGCAAACTTGATGTTGGGCTGATTTCAGGTCGTATAGTTTGATTGGACTTGAAATACGAATTATAAAAAACATTGAAAAATTCTCCGTTCATCGAGCCTTCAAATCCAAATGCTTCAGCGAAGTTTGCGTCAACATTAGTATTGGGACGAAGTATTTGTCTATGATATTGAAGCTCTCCGATAGTACGCTCAAGCATCTTTGACGATTGGTAAAGTTGAGGAACAGTGAAGCGCTCATAAGTGAGATTGAGTATTCGCTTGGAGTTTGAAGGCGAGAGTTTTTGTGCTACAAATGATGGTTTTTGAAAATGGTCAGCTGGGGCATAGATCCTTTCTAGCTGAAATGCATTTGTAAGCAGCATGGCACCTAGACTGACAATACAAAGTGCACTTAGACGTTGAGGTATTTTTCTGAAAAGGTTTATGCAGAGCGTAAATATCAATATTATTATTGCCGAAATAAATAAGCTAAAAGCTATATTTTCCTGCGCTTTGAGCATGATTTGCGCACCAGCCACTGGATATTTGAAGGAGTAAAGGACGTGGTGATTTGCACCAAATTGTAAAAGTATTCCAGCCGATAAACTGAGAATGCCGATTGCCAGAATTGCCACCACATTTGGTATTCTTGCTATTGTGATTCGATCGATGCCTCTGGCTGCAAGCAACGAAATGCACCAGATTGGCACAAACAGAAGTTTTACTGGAAAGCGAATAAACCCGGCTGTTGGAAAAAGTTCTACCAGAAATTTAGCTAATGGAGTGGTGTCACCAAGACTGGCGAATATAAAAACAATTAGGATAATCAATATGGCTACACGTTTTTTCATGTCCCAGGTTCGGTCGGTTATTCCTAAAAAGGCTAAATAAGCTGCTAATGGACCTATGTATGAACATGCAATGTATGCAGGCAAATTCGAGAAGGACACCAGTTGCCGAAAAGGATTTCCATGTAGTCGTAAGTCTCCAAGGCATGGACCCGTAATTGCTGAAAGAATGTCGAACCAGTCTGCGCTGTAAAGGAAAACCTCAAAACTGTTAAGTCCAAGCGCTCTGCGAGAGGACGCAAGCCATTCAGCCATAGGTAATAAAATTGGCATTGAAAGGGTCGCCCCTAAGAATAGACTTCGGCAAAGCCAGATCAAAGCTGATTTATCTGAATCTTTTGTCTGTATTCTGCTTAGAGCCTGCCCAAGGGCAGAGGTGGAAGCAATTATTGCCGCCGGTACAAATACTTCAGGTCTGCCCGATGCAATAAGCATCATGAAAGATAGGCTTGAGAAAAAGCAGTACCTCAATCGAGTCTTTTCTTCTGAACTCGATACAACTTTTGAAAGAGTAAGAAACAAAGCTGGAAACCAGGCGGTTCCGGCTACCAGGCTATGATTATTGGAAAGGCCAAACATATAGCCCGATAGGCTATAAATTATTGCGCCACCAGCGCTCGCCATCGAACTGAAATTGAGATTGCGAAGCATCGCGTACATCGCGACCAGGGCAAGAAGTTGATGAAAAATCATGCTTAAAGCCAGAGCCGGGTTAAATGGAAAAAGTACAAAAAGCCAGTCGGGTAGGTAAAGCAGGCTGGGAAAGGGGATCGCCATTTGAGGCATCCCGCAGTAATTCCAGGGATTCCACAAGGGAAATCGCCCTGACCATACCGATTCTCTTAAATATCGTGCCTGAGGTTCGAGCCAAAACGTTGCATCCGACAGAAAAAAGGAGCCTTGACCGCTGAGAAATGGCCAATAAAAGGCGATAAGGATTAAAAAAACTCCTCCCGACAAGATTGCTGGTATTTTCACGCCCTGGCTCATTTGTGATAGTGGTACCACAAGCAGTTGTAAGCAGCAAGGACGAGAATTCAATCTAAAGGTTCGAATAATTGCTCGATTCACCGCCCAGTCGGCATTTTCTGCCATTAATTCCTAAAGGGGCGAAATAGTCCAATAAATGGTCGTTTTGCCCACGAACCGGGTAAATATAAGTAGATGGCGAATTAATGTATATGAAATAAAGTGGTCCTTGATCTATGGATCCGTTGCAATCAAATAATGACGATGAGTTGAATTTCGATAAAAGCGGAATTCAGTTGAGACTAAATCGTCTAATTGAAAAGCAAACCAAACGATATGAATCTCTTATAAACGAGGGAAATCATGGCGACGCGCAGCGTTTGCTTCAAATTATTTGGCAATTGAAGCAGTTACGATTGCCAGGTGCCGAAGATGTTTCGATGGAGCAAAGCATTCCTCCTGGTAAACTGGCGCCCATTCTGGAGCCTTATTTAAAAAATAGTCTAAACGATTCACAGCTTTCGCTACTGTTTGAAAAGCAAGAAGCATCAGCTCTCCCGCCAATTGCGCCGATGGAGCCAAGTATGCCCGAATTGTTGAAAATGAAGGCGCCGACAGTAAATTCGACGCCGACGGAAGTGTTTTTGCCAGCACCCACAGTTTTTCCTTCAATACCAGCGCCAAAATTAACCCCTCCTCAAGTGGTTGCTAAGGCTACTGAATCATCGTCATCAATATCCATAACTCCCTCGCCGACACCATCTTCCGCTCCTGCCCAAGTTCCAGCTCCAGCAGCGAATTTAGCGCCACCGGATATGGTGCAGCCGTCAACGGCTCCTGAAATGGAAAAGAGTGCATTTGATGATATCAGTAGTGGTGAATTTGATATTGCAGTCAAAGAGCACTTTCAGCCGCCTTTGCAAAAGGTCTTAACCGCGCAAGATTCACATTTGCAGTCTAGCGATTTTGAAGACGAATCGAGTAAATATGACGACCCAGAAGCAAACTCACCACTTCGAGGATTAACGACTGGACATGCTCCGGTGGTAAGAAAAGAGGATTTAGTCAATTATCGCAAGGAAGTCAGAGATGCAATTGCCTGGGAAGAAGAGGATGAAATTGCCCCGGTAAAGGCTCCTAGAAAACAAAAAAAATATCTGCGAGAAGAGGTCCAAATCAAGTCTTCGGAGCCGACAGAAGGTATAAACGATGAAGATAGTGTGGATTCGCTATACGAAGAAATCCAATTTGCACCCAAAAATTCATCGAAAAATAAGATAATGATCGCTGCCGCTGCGGCAGTGTTGCTGCTTGCGGGCGCAGGCGGTGTTTACGTTTTTTCTACATTGTCTGCTCCTAAATTTGAAGATCTCGAAAAAATGGGTCAGCAAAGCGACAAGTCTCCTTTTGAAATGGTGCAGTTATATGCCAAAGCTGCTAAAGCCAGTCCTAATGACGCTCGAGGATGGAGTGGTTTGTCGTACTGGCAAAGTCGCCAAGGTCAGAATCTATTGGCGCTTGAAAGTCAGGCTAAAGCCATAAAATTGGCGCCCAAAGATGCTAAGCAGTGGTACGCGCTTGCCTTGTTGCTGAAAGCGTCTTCAAATTACAAGCAATCCTTGAGAGCTGCTAATGAAGCGGTTGCTCTTGATCCGCAAAACAATCAATATTTGAGTTTGCAAGAACAAGTTCAAGAATATAATCCATAACTAAATAGTATTAAATATGGTGCCTATTTAGTCTTTTGAATTTATTGGTTATTCGGTTGTTGGAGCTTTTGTGACTTGCAATCCTTTGAATCTATCGCTGGCTCAAGGCTTGCTTTTGGCGTCTTGTGGACATGCGATGGATATGCAAAAGTAAAGAGGTAGTAAAACTATTTGCTTCAAATCCACCTGACAAGCGCGAATTCGGCGTTTTTGGCGGGCTGCCATGATACACTTTAGAAGAAGTAAAAACAGCTCGGAGACTTTGAGGTGATTAACTTGGTAGGCTGGCTCAAAGGCTTGTTTAGCAAAGGCGTTGGTATCGATCTAGGAACCGCCAACACTTTGATTTATCTAGAAAATCAAGGTGTAGTGCTGAGAGAACCGTCGGTAATAGCGATTGACGATGCGACTAATTTGCCCATTGCGGTGGGTGAAGAAGCGCGAGCGATGATTGGAAGAACTCCTCGCGGAGTGCGGGCGACAAGACCACTTAAAGACGGTGTGATTGCTGATCTCGACCATGCCAAAATCATGCTCAACGAGTTTATCAAGCGGGTAGCATCCCACGACAACGCGCTGCGCAATCCCGAAATTGTGATTGCAGTGCCCTCAGGAATTACCAGCGTTGAGAAAAGTGCTATTCGAAACGTCGCTGAGAATGCAAAAGCTTCACGAATTTATATGCCTGACGAGCCGCTAGCTGCTGCAATTGGTGCAGACCTTCCAGTTATTGAGCCGACCGGGTCAATGATCATAGATATTGGCGGGGGCACTACTGAAGTTGCAGTGCTGAGTTTGTCCGGTATTGTAGTCAACGAGTCAATTCGCATTGCCGGTGATGAGTTGAGTGAAGCAATCAGAAATTATCTCAAGCGAGTACACAGCGTTGAAATTGGTGAGAAGACAGCTGAAGAAGTGAAGTTCCGCCTTGGATCAGCCTGGAAAACACAAGACAACGACAAGTATAACGTTAAGGGCTTGAGCTTATTGAATGGGCTTCCTACAACGGTTACAGTTAGCCGCGGAGAGATTCGAGAAGCAATTTCTGAACCTTTACGCGCCATAATTGGAGCCATTAAACACACTTTGGAAAAAACTCCTCCCGAGCTTGCCGCCGATATTTACAATCGCGGTATTGTCGTGGTCGGTGGTGGAGCGCTATTGCAGGGGCTCGACGAGCTAATCTCTTACGAGACAGAGGTACCTGTATTTATTGCCGAAGATCCGCTTTCGGCAGTGGCTAAAGGTACAGGCAAGATGTTGAGCGATCCGACTTTCAGCCGAGTGCTCGAACTCTGCCAGTATCACAAGTAATCGCAAACAAGGCAGCCGAGATTGTTATCACGTTCAAATGATCAGGCAGAACACATTGCCGAAGCAGTGTTTCTGGTCATAATCCTAATTATGCTGGCTGGTCCTGCATCGGGATTCCTGATGACTTCAAGCACTTGGGTTTCCTCCGGGTTGACTAAGAGTATTTACCAGGTCAAATCTACACGCGATCTCGCAGATAAAGTTTTCGAATCAACCGAGCGCATCAGAGAGCTTGAAGCTAAACTTGCAAAAACTGAAATTGAATTGGCTACCCTAAAAAGACAAGCGCGCGATACCAATAATCTGCGTAAATTGCTCGGATTGCGCGATAAGATGTCACGCAAAGCGGTAGCTGCTGAAGTTAGTGCAAGAGAGCCGGACAACTGGTACGAGCAGGTTGTGCTCGATAAAGGACAGGCTGAAGGCGTGGTAAAAGGTTCTGCTGTCATCACCGCAGATGGTGTCGTGGGTCAGGTCTTCAGCACAAGCGAGCATGCCAGTGTGGTTCGATTAATCACAGACCCTGAGCAGAAGCTCGGGGTGGTAATTAAGCGAATTGGTCTTCCCGGAATTATTTCAGGCAACGGTCCTAACTTAGCCGTCATAGACTATGTTCCAATTGGAACCAATGTAGATGTAGGTGACAAAATTATCTGTTATGGCAAAGGCGGTGCTTTTCCCGATAACCATCCTGTTGGTGAAGTGGCTTCGATTCGTCGTGATACCAATGGTGCTTCTATGCAAATAGATGTGAAACTGGCTGAAAACTGTTTTGACCTGGATCAAGTTTTGGTCCTTCCGCCAATTTGAGGTTGCAATGCTTGCAATTCGCACACAACGAAGAATAGGCGCGATAGGCATTGTCGCTCTCATTATTTCGTTTATCTGGATTTTGCAGCTTTGTATTTTGAGCCGTCTAACATTATTTGATGTTCAATGTAACCTGGCTCTGACTTTTATCATCGTGTGGTCAGTAACCTGGGGATCTCCAGTCAAGGCGCCAACTTTAGACGAGTTGCGTTTGAGCACCTGGAAAGAAGTAATGCTGCGCCAGATTTTATCTGGTTCTATCAGTGGTGCTCTCTTAGGTGCTGCTTTTGCTGCTTTGTATAACTCAATTCTGCCTATTTATCCTATCTGTTATCCGCTTGTAGGCTGGACTGCTGGTTATTTTTGTTTGCGAAATTTTAACCGTGCAATCATTTTTTGCATTCCTCTGGTTTTTGTTTTCACATTCATGTCAGAGTTAATAATGGCAGCTCAATTATATGTAGTTGGACGTCCAGGAGTGCTAGAAAATCTTGTTAGAGTGTCACTTATAGAAGCTTCACTCAATTCGTTGTTGGCACCGTTTATATTCTTCCCGATGCGTGGATGGTATGAATTTCTGAGATTCAGGGAGCTTTCTGATCAGCGATGAAAAGTTTGTCTTCCAATGCTAAGTTTTCAGATCAGGTCGCAGGAAAAGCTTTTGTCCTGGCGTTTGTGATTATCACCGCTATGGTGCTCTTGCTCTTGCGTTTAACCTGGCTGCAAATAATTCAAAATAAGTATTACAAAACTGCTGCCGAAGACAATTCTACTCGTGTCACCTTTTTGCGCGCACCACGCGGCAGTTTGTACGATAGACATGGCAATTTGTTGGCAACCAACAAGCAGTCGCTATCGATGATTGCAGTTCCCAATCAGCTGGATAATATTCAAGGGTTGGCAACGCGTATAGCGAAAATCCTGGACCTCGAATACGCAGAAGTTTTTGATCGTTTAGTTAAAGCAAAAGCTTCAAGTTCGGTGCTCCCTATTGTGATTGAGCACGATTTAAATTTAGAGCACGTAAGCAAATTTTATGAACAGAAGTTGTTCTTGCCGGGAATTGATATTTTGCCGGACATCAGCCGCACTTATCCGCACGCTGAAATGACAGCCCACGTGCTTGGTTATTGTGGTGAGATCACCAAACCCCAGTTGCTTCGACGCCCCGACCGAAAAATGGGAGATGTTGTAGGACAGGCAGGAATAGAAAAGATTTATGATGATCAATTGCGCGGAGTCGACGGAGAGCAGCGCGTTCGAGTCAATGCGATGGGTCAGTCGTCATCTCCGGAAACGGCAAAGCCTATAGTTACAAAGAAAGCTGTACCAGGTCAGCCAATTGTTCTTTCTCTAGATTTGAATCTACAACGTTGTGCTTATCAGGCATTGGGTGAGAAATCGGGTGCAATCGTCGCGATGGATCCAAAGTCGGGCGAGATACTAGCTCTGGTATCACGACCGAGTTATGACCCTAACGTTTTTACCCGTCGGTTGACTAAAGAAGATAGAAAACTTTTGAGTCATCCCAGTCACCCTTTGCATAACCGCGCACTGTCGGGGTTTCCACCAGGATCAATTTGGAAACCAATTACTATGCTTGCGGCTCTCGATTATAAAGTAATCAAACCTGGCGACAAAATTCACGTAAGTGGTGGTGTCTCCCTTGGTGGCTTTACTTTTCACGACTGGACCAGTGCAAGTGGATTGTTTGACCTGGTCAAATGTATGCAATGGTCACGTGACTCAGCGTTTTACATTATGGCGCTCAAAATGACGCCAGAAATGATCAAGAAGTGGGGCAATATGCTTGGTGCTGGAAGACCGACTGGTGTTGAGCTTCCCAATGAGAGAGCTGGAACAGTGCCAGATTCGGAATGGAAATTGAAGCGGATGCACGAAAAATGGTATCCCGGAAACACCCTCCATATGTCTATTGGACAAACCTTTATCCAGTTGACTCCGGTTCAAGGCGCTCGTATTTACTCTGGTCTGGCTATGAAAGGAAGAGTTCCCTTCTCACACCTTGCAATAAAAATCGGCGAGCGGCAGATACCAGCACCAAAGGCTGAGAACTGGCATATAAAGCCAGAATATATGAAAGTAATTTCGGATGGTTTGAGAGCGGTTGTGCAGGGTGGTACTGCCGGTCGAGTGAATATGCCAGAAGTTGCCATCTCAGGGAAAACAGGTTCTGCTGAAGCACCTCCCAAAGGAAGTAAAACGCACGGATGGTTCTGCTGTTACGCGCCATCAGAAAAGCCGGAAATTGCTGTTTGCGCCTTCGTCGAGCACGGTGGTCACGGCGGTACAGCGGCCGCGCCACTCGCCAAAATGGTGTTGCAAGAGTATTTTGGAATCAAGAAGACTCCAATACCGGGCGTAACTGACGCAAAACCGAAGAAGCCCGCCGCAAAACCTCGCCACTAAATTAGATTTTGTATCAAAACTGCAATTAAATGCGGTTTAGATATTCACCGTATATGCCACTATCGTATTGAAATACGTACATATATGAAAATGCCCATCCTGGACTTTTCTAGAGGTTGTGGAGATAATTTAATTGGTCTATTCAATACATTAATCGTCCCTCTTAAACCGGTGAGTTTCGAGCAAATATGACTACATCCGACGTTCCTTCTGCCCCTAAAGGCGTAACTTCAGAATCAATCGAAAAGCTTTTTGTTGAAGAAGCAAAAACAGCTCCTGAAGCCCCAATAACGGTAGAACAATTTACCGAAGAACGTGTCGAGGTAGAACTGAAATCGGTTCTTCCTTCTGAAAAAACAGAAGAGGTCGACTGTAATCCAGAAACAATTAGTGAAAATAAATCTACAGCGTCGTCCGACAAATTAGCTCAAATTAACGGCGAGCAAGTGGACAAGGTGAGCCGCAATGAATTGGTCACTTTTCTTGAAGGCTTTGCTCAGATGCTTCGCAAAGAAGGAGCAGATTTGCCTGCTCAAGTTCAGCCTGATACCAAGCTTGATTTGACTCATCCGCAATTAGAAGAAATCAGAATCATCATCGAAGATAAAGATCAGGAGATTGCTGATCTTCGTCGTTCGCTCGTTGAAGCTCAAGATACAATCATCAAACTTCTAACAGATCGTGTAGAGGATAGAGCGAAAATTGCGTCTCAAGATATGGAGCTGAAGCTCATTCCCGACCTGCAAGAACAAGCAGATCGCGCTATGCGTCTGGCATACAAAACAGACGAATTGAAGTCTGACATGGCAAAAGTAAAATACGAACTCGATCGCAATCGTATTGCTAACGTTCGCTCTGGTGTTTATCAAATGCCACAAACAGGCATCATCTCTCGCGTTAAACACTGGTTCTTAAAAGCCAAAGGTATTTCGCAGCGTCAATTCGAAGAATTCTTCAAAGTCAAAAAAGACGAAACGCAAGACTAGATATAAGTAAATTCTTCGACTTCATAGTCTAGCAATCTCATATTTCCGTCCGGATGAAGAACTATCCACGGATCTTTTTCAAGCCCCTCGTCTGATAGCCCAACCGGTATATCGATTAAACTGGCTATTCCGGCCATAAAGTCTAGAACGGCAATTTTTAATCGCGTGTCTCTAAATTCTTCCGGAACAAAGCTAAATTCGATTTGGTCTTTGTCCCAACTCCAGCCATTAATATCGGCGTGTTCGAACATAATATGAATAGGTTCTGGGCTCCTGTTTCCTTCGCAGACAACGAGTTCGCCATGAACAACATATTTTTGTTGGACGTATTCTAAGAGTTTTGCCATCGGTATCGCGTCCAGATTTTCGATAACAATTTCTCTGAATGCCCCAGTGTAAACGAAAGCTGAATGAAAACAAGAAATCTCAAATAGATTGAGAGCTTGCAGATTTTGCATGACCAATCTATTCGTTGCGGGTAATTTCAAATCTTCCTGATATGTCGAATCGTCCAGATTATCGAGATCTTTTTTTGCTGGTTTTGCGTTCAATTCTTCGAGAGACGCTCTGACCAAACTGCTATTTTCGAAAAGCTTGATAAAGAGCTCCTTTTGACCTATCAGCGATTTGCTAGATTTGTTTGCCGCGTCATAAATTGAGTTCAAAACCTCGTAGCTGACGGCTGAAAACGGCAAATCTGTTTGACGTAAATTTGAACTTCCATCCGAGTTTGAAGTTTGTTTGAAATATTTTTCTAATTGATCGAACGAAATATTTTTGGCTCGTAAAAAGCGTGCCGCAGAGCCAATTCCTTCTTTTCGTAGCCCAAGAAGAATATGCTCAGGCTCGATGTATAGCGAGCCTGATTGTTGCGCAATTTTTTGCGCTTCGCGCAGGGCGTAGATTGCTTCGTAAGTGAAGAGTTCGAACATCTGTCAATTTTACATCGCCGCTGTGGCGCAGTTCATTAGTTCCAATCTTTGGTAATCCTCCAATTTAGCGACTTGACAATAATCTCTGCCAAAAATATAATAAATGGCAGGAGCGGGAGAACTGGCTTTGAGTGCGAAGCTTGTCGAGCTGCGAGATTTTGAAACGCTGACTAAGAATTGGAAGTGTTCCATAGTAAAGACTAAGAAAGAATATGCCGTATACGATGATATTGATGGAAAGTGGGTTTCAGGTTTCGCTACAGTTTCAGGACGTAAGGTCAAAGAGCCTTACGTGAAACTTTTCGAGAAAAAGATCCGCGCCAAGCGAAATTCTTAATACCGATTTTGATTAGCTGATGAATAGGAAAACAATAAAAAATACAGCTATTGCTAGATGGTCAAATGAAGACGATTGCTTTATTGTGTCTTCTCCGTTAATTGATTCTGTCATTGGTGCCGGCGATTCTGAAATGGAGGCGTGGAAAGAGTTTTGCAATATTCTCGACGACGCTTACGAAGCATATCTTGAGGGAGCTTTGAAATACGATAATCCCGGCAGGCCGGCTAAAAATCGAATCGCTTTGAATGTAGATGTTCAAGTAAGAACCAAAAATACTATTAAAACCCTAGCTAAGGAAAAGGGCTGCAGCCAAGGCGAAGTCGTTGATTACTTGCTTGCTTGTCATCTTTTTTCTGATCAATACAAGGGTGAAAATCCTGATACTGAATTCTTGATCAAAGATTCTCAAAACCCTGTTAATTATGCTTCTCAGAAAAGTGCATTAAAACTCGAGACAAGATTGAAAACGTTGGAGACTAAGATAGATAGAGTTTTAAAAAGATTGGAGCAGTCAAAATTTACGAGAAAGGAGTAGCCCGAGCTTAAACTTAGGTCCATAAATCCGACTGTTCACGCAACTCGGACCAGTGGGGTATTTCCATTATGTTGATGGTCGATTTGACCATTTTGACTAAAACGGTTAAAATAATTAAATTGGTCAAATGTATAGGCTCGGGTTATGAAAATAATATCGTCAACTGAATGTAAAACTAGGCTAGGTGAGTATCTTGAGACGGTGCGTTCTGAGCCTATCACAATAGAAAAAACTGGACGACCAGTGGCGGTGTTACTTTCGCAAGCTGAATACGAAAGGCTTGTTTCTCTGGAAAATGCTTACTGGAGAGAGCGAGCCAAAGAGGCTGAGGCAAGCGGTTACATTGGCAGCGAAAAAACTGCGAAGCTGCTGTCAAAAGCGTTAGATGAGAAAGCTTGATTTAACGAGAGATTCAGCAGATTATTTAACGGGTCTTGAAGCAAAACAAGTGCGACAGGTCTGGAATAAGATTGTCGCGCTGATGAAAGATCCTAGGCCAAATGACTCAATCGATATTGGGGAAAACTTTTTCCGCACAGATATCGGAGAGCGTCGCATTGTCTATCGCTTCGATGATAATTGTGTTTACATCGCCGTCGTAGGTAATCGCAATGACGGCGATGTGTATAAACAGTTCAGAAAGAAGAAGTGAATTTTGTGGAATTCTGTTCTAGTGATTGCTGAACATCTTATTCAATTGTTCGAAGAAATTGCTATAAGAGCCGTTTCGCTCTGCGATTCGAAAATCTTTGACTCTTTCTACAAGAATCTCTCCGTCTGGCATTTTGCCGCTTTCAAGAATCTGCATTACTTCAGATACGTAGTCGTTAAGAGGCATTGCGCGCGGATCATTTGCTTGCTGTTCGCCACCAAATTCAGTAGCAACATAAGGTGGTGCCAGTTCTAAAATTTCGACACCGGTGTCGCGTAATTGATAACGCAATGACTGTAGCCATGAATGCAAAAAGGCTTTAGTTGCGCTATACGTCGGGGCTATAGCAAGCGGAATAAAAGCGAGTCCCGATGTGGTTGTTATAACAGCAGAGTTTGCGTTCTTTTTGAGCTGTGGCAGAAGGGCAGCAGTTAATCCAATGACAGCCGAGATATTTGTAGCTATCAATTTGTGTATGGCTGAAACATCAACATTGTCGTTATTCCAATCTTCTAGAGTGGTGATGCCAGCGTTATTGATTAGTATATTGAGCTGTGGATATTTGCTTTTAACTGTGGCTGCAAACTTTTCGATTTGATTCTGGTCTGAAACGTCGATTTCAATTCCTTCCATGCCTGGGTTTTTGGCAGTGATTTCGTCAAGAAGGTTTTTGCGACGACCGGCGATAATGACTTTGTTGTTTTTCTTGTGCAAGGCTTCGGCAAGTCCGCGACCGATTCCACTGGTTCCGCCTGTTATAAGGATGGTGTTATTCGAGATTTTCATTACTCCCTCCCGGGGTGATTACAACTTACAAAAACTGTTATTTGTAACTATAGCATGGGTATCTTACAAATGGCAAGTTTTGTAAGATATAAAGGTAAAGGAGCCCAATAGACCGCCAAAATGCCTAAAACTGGACTTACTTCCGACCAATTAAAACAAAGAGCCATCGCTTGCACAATCGAGCGTATGCGCAAATTTGGGTACGAGAAAGTTCGACTGAGCGATATCGCGAAGGATTTAGGCGTTACCCACGCGGCCTTATACAGTCATTTTGTAGACAAGGCGGCTTTGTTTGATGCTGTTAGCGAACAGTGGCTACTTGACCTTGACGATAAGCTTCAGACCCAGTGTGACCTTTCTAAAGACCCTTTAGAGTGCATTACCAACTGGTGTGTTGAATTGCACAAGGCTAAACGCGAAAAAGTCCGATTCGACCCCGAGCTGTATCGCGCTTTCAATTTTTGTGCGCAAATGGATAAACCGTTCGTGCAGCATCATATAAGTACGATGCGGATTCAATTAAAGGAATTGGTCGAGCGTGCACTAGCGCAAAAACTAATTCGTGGCGAGGCTAATGAAATAACCGAACAGATTTTAGATGCCACCACTAGTTTTCATCATCCGTCGTTAGTCGTTTATTTTATTGATCAAGATCGAGAACCCGCGCTAAGAAAGCTTTTACAGATTTTGTTTCGCGGGATGAAGCAACGCTAGTAGTCATCATCATTGTTTAGATTGCTGAGGCACTGCTCGTAATAAGCTTTATCTTCAGAACTTAACTCTAAGCGCTCGAAACCACTCCACCTTACATTCTCTGATAAGGCTTGATTCCAAACCAGAATGAAAACATTAGGATCAAGCAAACGATGCAAACTGAGACCATGATATAGATGCGCCCTGGCTATTTGGAGGTCGCCAATTATTTCTAAAGCATGGACAGTTAGTCCTCGGGGAATTTCATCTTCCCAGAAGAGATGCGATCTCATGGCATTGAAAATTGGCTTTAAATGCGGATTGAAAGGAGTGGATTCAATTATTCTTTTGTCTTGTTCTGAAAATAATTTTTTACTTTCACTCATACAACTAGCGCTCCGTCTCTATGATAATGTCCAATTTCTTTAGCCCTTGATCCCACTGGTAATGCATTCCTTTAACCTCAATTCCAAGATTATGCAGAGCTCTTTTGGCCAGCCGGCTAACCTTTAATGACTCAGGAGGTGCGCCTTGGTGAAACGCTTCAAGCGATTCTTCATTAAGGACGGTTTTTAGCGTTAATCTTCTCCACGGAATCCTACCGTGACCTCTTAAACATTCGCTAAGGAATAAACTTCCGGCACCTGTTGGTAAATTTCCCGAGCCAATATAGTGTAAGACAACAACGCCTTCTTCCGCGCATGAAGCTTGAATCCAAGCTTTCGGATCACCTGGGATTTTTGCTAAGAATGAATATGGATCTGTTTCCAAAATTATCTTCGGCATTTCAAAACGTTTAATGCCAAAATTTGCTAACTCTGCCTCATTTAGTAGTTCAAGCTTCTGCAATCCACCCATAGCATCTACTTCATGAGGTTTTAAAATGCGATTCTCACTGGGAACTAAGAATAGTGGTCGTTTTTCTGGCAAATGAATGCCGTTACGTCCAACCATTTTCAAAATATAGTCTTCAAGTTTATTAGCGGGCGGCTTGATACCTTCAGCGGTGGCAAGTCTCTTTTCGTTTGTGATGAAATCAACTAATTTAGCAATTGTAGCTGCGATTTTATGTTCAGTTTCGGGGGTCTTCGGAGCTGATTCAGCAACTTCTTCCAGAAATTGTACAAACGCTCCGGGTTTCGTTAAATGTCTGATTTGTTTGCCTAGAGCATTGATGCCAAAGCCTGCTGATATGCCAGCCAATGCGTTCATTTGATCTCCTGGGGTGAGAGATTCAAACCAAGAATTCAATGCCTTGCCTAAGTCTTTAAACGGTGCACTATAGTCTTTGTTCGTTTGCACCTCTGAGCCGTAATTTATTAATCCCGACCAAAGCTTTACACCTATAACCAGAGCTTTGCCAATATTTTCCCCAGCTAATGCAGCCTTTTCTTGTGCTCGCAAAGGATCAAAGAGTAAGTCGCGTTCGAATTCTACAATTTGACTAAAACATTTACTGATACCAAGCGCGATGTCAACGGGGAGTTTGACGGTGTTGATGTATCCTTCTAGTGTTTGTTTTAAGATGTCATCTGCAGTCGTGTGAATTGAATCTTGAGCAATATTTTGTGCCTTTTGAAAAGCCTCTACCACTCTACGTTGTTGCTCAGGTGATAAGTTTTTGAATGATTGCCATGGATTAGAAATTATGTTTCTGCTTATTCCAGATTCTATGAGTATCTTGCCATTGGACTGGCTCTTTGCTGAATAGAGCTCAATTTGCTCTTCTGAGATTGCAGGTAAATTGTCGTTCGCGTGTTCTGCGGCATTTTCTTCAAAGGACAGTGGTGACGGACAGAATTCAAATTCTTTTATTGAATCGAATCCTTTGTATTTCATCCACTCGAGAGTTGCGTCAGCTTTATTCTTTGCAAGCTCTGATTCTGTTTTTGTGGGTTTTATTGCCTTCAATCTTTCTGCATAGGAAAGAGATGATTCGTCCGGAATAATTGGAAGCATTCCAGCTCCAGTATGAATAATTCCCTTTTCTTCATCGACCAGACCAAGTTTTTCCCCATCTTCTTTGGGTACTATCAGGTTTGTCGCAGACATCTCGATGTTGTGAGCAGATTGTGTAATCTTGTGAATGTCCTGGTTTTTGTGAGTATCTAAGCCAGAATCCATAAATTCTCGATTATTGGCAGAACTTTCGATTCTGCGATCCACTGAACCTTCTTGAGAGTCGGCTTTTTCGTTTTTATCTGTCAAGTCGAATTCCTCACGCAGACCAAACGTTGTTGCGTTCTTTCACGCGCCATATAAAGCCATCTAAGACATAATGGGTAGATTGAGGTAGTGCCAGAAATGGTATCAAGATTGAAAGTATTGCAGGGTCATTTATTGCGGGCAAGGCACCAAATGGACCAAAGAATGCTAAATGTTCACGCCAGATGAAACCGTCCCAGAGCCCTTCTTCAACAAACGCCAGTAGTATTAAAAAGACCACGAATGCAGGGACATACGAAAGAAAAATCTGTCCAATCAGCGATGGCTTTTGTCCTGTATCTTTTTTCTCCGAAGTCGAGCCGTGGTAGAGCCAGACGAGTGCCATGTAGGGAATGCCGTGGCTAACTACGTTTGTGAGCGTAAAAGCCATGTCTGAATTCATAGACACAATGCCGACCCACCAGCTCAGGGCTGTTCCTGCCATCAATAAATTTCGCGGTATATTGAAAGTTTTCTGTTTGGCAAAGAGCCAGATTTCTTTGACGATATAAGAAAGTGCCACCACTATATAAATGCATAATCCCGCATGAGATACGATTTCTGGCATTGTTGTTGCAAAATCGCCTGCAACGAACCAGTTGAAATTTCTTGGTAGATGAGTGTGCCAGTATAAAATTGGATAAATGGTGGCAAGATATAGACAAGCGCTATCGAGCAATCTGAATTTTCGCGCAGCATCGGTATCTTTGCGCGAGTAAAGTGCCATGAATCCGTATTGTTGGCGAATGAAATGAAAGACCGCAAGATACGCTAGAGTGCGCCAGAATAGGTTGCCGTCACCGCCTTTAGACATGCTGTACAAAATTGCACCCATCGCCCAGCAGGCAAGTGGGATGCCAATCAAAAGCGATTTATTTTTTTTGACTGCATCTTTATCCAAATAAGTCCGGAACAGTGTTGCGTAAACGTGAGCGACATCAATCATCATCACAAGCACGACCCATGCCCAGAGAGGCAAGTTTGAGCTGTTTTCGAAAAATGGGCGAAAACAAATCACCAGTGCCGATGTTATAAATGCAGGGGCAATAATGAAAAGACTGTCCCACTTGGCCGAAGCCAGCCATGCCTGGGTTTGCCAGATAGACTTGGAATTATTTTGGCTTGAGGCAATTGTCTGAGTCATGTGTTTAAGATTTTACAGGAACCTTATGTCCAAGTTTTTCCATTATATGTCCTGCGGCTTTAATGCCTTGAAATTGGGCTTCTTCAAAGTTGGAAATGCCGCTCATGTCTGAGTGCGCAAAATAAATATTGCCCAGATTTTCTTGCATGATTTTGCGATCGACGCCCCAGATGTATCCGACAGTTGGACGAATCATGCCATGACCCCACGGCCAGAGTTCTGCTTCGAGAATATAGTTTTGTATATCGGGATGCATTTTATCCAGATCCGCAATGATGGTCTTCAGCCACTTTTGGGGACTATCTGAAATCAATTTTGTTCTACCCGCTCGTGGCTCGAATTTAGTCAGTGGCAAATAGTATGTAATAACAGTTTTGGATGTACGGGTGGAAATGTTCTGGTGTGTGGCATTAACATATCCCAGCGATTGGCTGTAATAGCTCACGTTGTCCCAGGCTGGCTGAACACCGCGCGAAGGCGGAAGACGACTGAGTGTAAGATTAGCCACTATCCATGGTGCATACGATAATGTCTCTTTTCGCGAGGGCGAACCTGGTGACGTTTTAGGATAGTCTTTTATTAGGTAGCCAGCAAGAAATCTGGGGCTTGAAAAAATTGCATATTCGCAGCTATAAGCTTGTTTGTTTTCACCGCTCTGGGTGCTGATTCTTAACCCGCCCGAGCTATTTGAGATTTGTGTGACCATTTCGCCAGTTTTGATATGGTCTTTTAATTTTTCGCGCAATTTTTCGACTAAAAATCCGTTGCCTTCGGGCCACGTTACTACTGTGTTGTGCTCGCCGTTTGCTGCTTTGCCTCTGCGTCCTGCGAAGTAATGCAGTCCCGCCCAGGCTGAAACGGTGTCGGGATTAGAGCCGTAATCGTCCTTGCAGCAGTATTGGACATACCATAACAATGGCTTGGAATCGAATTTGTTTTCGGTCAGCCACTGCGCCATTGAAATTTTGTCGAGGTCCTTGTATTTAGGATCTTGCGAACTTAAATCAATTGGAATGGCGAAGGCTGGCTTTCCATCGACTCCCTTGGCATAACGCAACTCTTCGACTAATTTGAAGAAGCGTTGAGTTTGCAACTTGTCTTCGCTCTGGAGTCCTTTGTGTGGTACCAGACCTTCTTGAAATGAACCATCTTTGAATAGACGTTCTTGAGGGTCGTGACATAAATAAAGTTCGTCATAAATTGCTTTGCCGTCGTCCTGGAATCCTTTGATGACGCCAATTTCTTGAAAAAACTCACGGACATGTTTGGACTCTTCGTTAGGCACTGGGACATAGTGAGCACCCCAGGGATACTTGCTTATGTTATTAGACCCGTAAGTCGAGTTGCCGCCAACGTTTTTTTCCAATTCAATAATTTGAAAGTCGGTAAAGCCATTTTTTTTGAGCCACCATCCGGCGGAAAGTCCAGCTATGCCACCACCTACAATGTATACGGTTTTCTTTTCCTTGGGCTTTCCATCAAATGGCACAAGTGTTTTGTCGCGCATGGCATGACCCATCGCCAGCGATGGTCCCAGCCAGCGTACGGGAAAGTTGAACTTACCACTGCAACCACTCAACCAGTTTCCAGACGTAAGCGACCACAAAAGTGCGCCAGCGCCTTTAAGAAAACTGGCTCGACTAATGCGTTTCGACATATTCGCCCCATTCTTTCTCGAAGAGGTGGACGAGAGCCTGATTGTTTAACTTGTTTACGCAATGCACTGTTGGCTGCATATCTTTTGGAAAAGAAAGCATTGGCTCCATCGTGGCCGCACTGATATAGCGCAATCCGACAGGATAATCGAAGTCCAGTTTCACAGACTTGTTGCCTGCAAGTACATAGCCCCAATCGCCAAAAGAGGGAACATATGCGTGGTATGGGAGTGTTTTGTATCCGACTGCTTCAAGAGTATTTACCACACACCAGAATGAATTCTTGGCGTAATAAGGCGATGTGCTTTGAATAACGAGCAGTCCATCTGGTTTGAGCGCTTTTTTCAATGCTGCATAAAAAGTGTCGGTATAAAGTTTGCCTAGCGAAAAATTGCTCGGGTCTGGGAAGTCAACACAAACAAAATCGAATTGTTCTTTGTTTTTACGCAGCCAAATAAAGGCGTCCGCATTGATTTCTTTCACTTTTGGGTTACTTAGCGAATTATCGTTTAAATGCGAAAATGCCGGCTGATCTCGAAAAATTTTAGTCATTTGCTCGTCTAAATCAACAAGAGTAATATTTTTTACGCTTGGATATTTGAGCAATTCGCGAACGGCCATACCATCTCCGCCGCCTAAAACAAGAATGTTTTCGGGGCTGTTCAAACTTCCCATGGCTGGGTGTACGAGCGCTTCGTGATAACGATATTCATCTTTGGAGCTAAATTGCAAATTGCCATTCAAGAAGAGTTTTATTTCTTTGCCACCACCAGTAATTACAATCCTTTGATAAGGCGTTGAAGTGGAATAAATGATGGAATCCTGATAGCTTGAAGCTTCTGCCATAGAGGTGAGTTTGTCGGCGAATGCAAATCCGCCCACAAGAATTACAACCAGAGAGGCACCAGTAGCACGAAGTGTATTTAACCAGGGTAGTTCATTTCTAAATATATGTATGGTCCATAGTCCCACTGCTACGTTGAGCAGACCAAATAGCATAGACGAGCGCACCAGCCCTAGATGCGGCACAAGCACTAGCGGAAATAACAGCGATGCGAGCAAAGCACCTACATAATCGAAAGTGAAGATCTTGGATACAAGATCTTTGAATTCGAGTTTGTCTTTCAAAATTCGCATAAGCAGCGGAATTTCAAGTCCAATCAAAATGCCGATTATGCTCACCAGGCTGTATAGCAGAATGCGAAAATTTTCTACGTGCTCAAAAAGGAAGAATAAAAGAGCCGCAGAAATGCCGCCTACAAGTCCAACTAAAAGTTCGACCTGGACGAAAGTGAATACCAGCTTTTTTTCGACATACTTTGAAAAGAAGGATCCGATGCCCATTGCAAAAAGATAGACGCCAATAACTGTTGAGAACTGAGTTACCGAGTCTCCCAATAAATAGCTCGCCACCGTCCCTGCGATTAGTTCGTAAACTAACCCGCAAGTAGATATGACGAAGACAGTTATTAAAAGGGCGTAGGTCATTTTAATAAATAGATGCTAACCATGGATTGCAGCAGCGACTATCTGACCAAGAGCCAATATCATTGCTCCAGTTGCAATAGCTAGCGGTAGATTTTTCTCGACTGTAATTTCTTTCCAGAGATCGCCAGGTGTGATTTTGTCGAATACCCAGGTTGAGAAAATCAAAATCAATAATCCAAGCAACGAATATACAATCGCTGCCACCAGATATTTAAACGAAAAGACTTGCTCCACTTGTTCCTCCTTTATTTGTGTTGCGGTCCGCCGGTTGGCTTGGTGTGAGCGCCAGCTTCAAAATCGAAAAATTGGGTGCCTGCCTGAGCATTTGTGTAGAAAAAGAACAGGATGGCGATTGCTGTAGTTATGTAGAGTGGGATCATTTTTTAAGCAACCTCTTTTAGCTCGATGATGATACATAAGGTGAATAGTCGCTTTCCGACCATCGTGATACTTCGAAGTGACGCATATTGAGCCAGCTTATGACTGGCAATATGCAAAGCCAGAAGAACGACCACATGAAGTTAGCCGGGGTAGGAACGTCACGCTGCACTTGCAGAGTGAAATTGCGGTCTCCAAGCGCGCGGAAGTCACCAGACTCGGTATCAAAGTTAATATAGTATTTTCCGCCCGGAACGCCAGAGAGAAGAATGTTTTGAGTGCTACTACCTTCCGACCACGATTCGCCGCCGTCTACTCCGTGATAATATTCGCAAGTGCGCTCGAAGTAATAAGTGTCACCGGTTTCATCGTTAACCATTTCGCCTGATATGTAAAACCAGCTGTTGTCGACATCGGCTCTAAATGTGAGTTCGACGTTGGCTTTGTCTTTTAATAACTCAAAAACCGGAGTTGTGGTGTCATTGGTTTTACCGTTCATGGTGAAGTTGTACATTTGACGCAAAGCGGTGTAATTCATCGCTTTAGTATTAAGTGCGGTGCTCAAACCAATTAACAAGACGATAAAGAAGATCCACAGCCAGCGCATTATGCTCCAGGTCTTCAAATAAGGAGAGGGTTGATTGGGCGCGACTCCTTGCGGACCTGCCATTCCTTTGATTTTAAAAGCATCTTTGACAGTGTCGATATCTAGATATTCACCTTTGCTCCAGACTAACTCACGATTGTCCCACTCATTAGAGAGCATGTAAGGCGGACATACGTAATCGCTCATCCAGACTTCAGAGTCTGTTTTTACTTTCCAGTAAAACTCGCCGAATACATATGCCACTACGGCATGACCGCTGTAGAATAGCTTGTAATTGTTGTCCTGGAAGTCAACTCGGTTTACAAATACCCGCGACAAAGCAGCTTGAGATGAATACGGCTTGTCTTTGATCATGGTGACAAAGCTCCAATGACCATTGTTGCGCGTCAGCCATCTGTAACCATAGTAAGGGTTGAAGAGTAGATATTCTTCCCAAGCGAAACCAGACAATTTGTCGCGCCGGACAACAAAGCCAATCACTTCCCATTCTTTGCCGAATAACTTGCCACGTGTTCCAAGTGGAATTATCGGGTCGTATTCTTTAGTCTTGTCGAAATATTTGGCCAAAATTCGATAATTCTGGTCTGTTATATCGATGACGACTTTACAGCTAGGACAGCTTACTGAAAGAGAAGCGCCAGGATACTTGACTGTAATAGGTGCACCACATCTGGTGCAGTCAAAATTTTTGGCAGTGTATTTTCTCTTTTGAGGTTTTTCTGGGGTTTCAGCCATATTACCAGCCTTCGATCTCCCTCAGATTGTGAAATTTGAAATCATCGAAATCCTGATAACTTCCAGCAAAAACACGAATCTCATCCTTGGCATACTCGATAGTTGCCATCTGAGTATCAGGCCCGGTCAAGTCTACGCTTAAAGACTCTCTTCCTTTCATGGCGTTGACCGGCAATTCACCTTCGCTTACAAGACACTTTACTTCGAGGATGTTTTCAATTTCAAACAAGCCACGGTCTTGGAATTGCACTACTCGTCCGGGTTTTAGTGTGCTTGCTTCATTGCGAGGGGGCGCGACGCTTTCATGTACGTCAAAGCAAACAGCATAAAAGCCCTGAGCTTCTGCAAGCCAGCCTTCTTTGTGTTTGCCTTCAGCAAAGTACAAATACCATTCATTCCAGAAACCATCGTCGTACGAAACTTTCATTCGTCCTATGACTTCAAATGCTTTGCCCTTGAATTTGCCCGTTGTGCCGATTTGAATTGGAGTCAAATCGTCTTGCAACTCTGCCATTTTGCCGACTGCTTCTAAGTCCATGTCATGGCGCACTAAAGTAGACCGGCAATAACTGCAGACAGCAAAAATGGACGCCTTCGATTTGAAGGGCACTGTCGCGCCACACGAAGGGCAAGAAAGGCTCAGCACTAGCCGATTCTCTTAAGCACTTCAGCTTTTTTGGCTTCAAATTCTTCCTTAGACAGGATGCCTTTTTCGTGTAAAGCTTGAAGTTTTTCAAGCGTCGCAAATGGGTCTTCACCGCCGCTAGTTTGCGAACCAGAGCCAGTATTGAAAGCTTGTCCAATCATTTGACCAGCGCCAAGTCCAGCACCGATTCCGGCAAGTCCGCCAGAGTTGGCGGCAGCGTCTTTAATAGAATCTGCTGCTTGGAATTGGGCGTACTTCTTGAGGTCGCCCACTAAATTCATAGAAGACTGCTTGTCCAGATACTCTTGGAGTTCTTCCGGCAAAGTAATGCTCTGGACATAGAAAGAAACCAGTCTCAGTCCATAATCCCAGAAAGTTTGGTCCAGTTCTTTCTTGAGCAGTTCGGAAAACTTTTTCTGATTAGCAGCCATATCGAGGAAGGGGGTTTTACCCTCTCCAAGCATGGTGGCAATTGTGGTGGCAACTACTGCGCGAAGTTGTCCGTCACAGTCGCCAACTGTATAAGTTTCGCGTGTTCCGCTCAATTTTTGATAAAAGGTGCCAGGTTCTTCAATCTTGTATGAATACGAACCAAAAGCTCTCAATCGAATAACGCCAAACTCTTTGTCGCGGAAGGTAACCGGCTGTTGGGTTCCCCAGCGCTGGTCAATTTTTTCGCGAGTGGAGAAGAAGTAAACTTCTGACTTGAAGGGCGATTTGAACGCTTTATCCCAATTCATCAAAGTAGTCAAAATGGGCAAAGTTTGGGTGGAAAGCGTGTATTTTCCAGGGGTGAAAACGTCGGCGATATTACCTTCGTTTACGAAAACGGCCATTTGCGATTCGCGAACGGTTAACACAGCGCCGTTTTTAATCTCACGGTCCAGTGTGGGAAAACGATAAGCCAGGACGTCGTTATCCTCTTCGACCCACTCGATAACTTCTATAAATTGCTTCTTGAAAAGGTCAAACATCGGCATTCCCTCAAAAAAATACGTCAATTGATCAATAGATTACCATTTCTACCTATATAGAATTGAAAAATCGAAAGCAAAAAATAAGAATGTCAAGCTCGGAATGCCTGAATATAGCCCGAAAACCCCGTGGAATGGCTACTGTGCTATCTCCTAATTAACCGAATCGAACCGAGTCAATCGGATTGAGAATTTAGGAGTCAAGTTATGATGAAAAGTAAAATAACAGTGGTATCGTTAGCAGTATCACTTTGTTTACTAGGTGGTATTTCCGAAAAGCAAGCCTTAGCCAAAGATGTGGGCAAAGCGGAACAGCCTTCGCAAGCGGCTAAAGACATACAGGAAGCAACCAAGCCCGGCGCTGGAAAAGCTAAACACGAACCAACCAAAAATGACATAGAACACGCTAAAAACCAGCAAAAGAAAGCCGACAAGGCGATGATTGAAGCGGTCAACCAGATAGACGGAGTCAAAGTCAAAGGTGACACTTTCGAGGATGAAGACGCCAAAGACAAAGGTTTTCAGCTCCACGACTTGAATCCAGTCAAATATATTTTTAAACCAGTGACCGACATGCAAAAACGTGTCATTCACCTAGAAAAGCAGATGATGCGTCTAGAAGGTCCTATTGCTGGTTTGCAGAAACCAATGCTTGGTCTTAGAACCGATATGGTCGACATGTCGGGCGAAGTCAAAGGCATGCGCACACAGCTCAATGGTGTTAGTGGCAATATGTCTTCTGTAGACCAACGTTTAAGTCACGTTGAAAAACAACTCAACCAAATATACAAACCTATTTCCGAGCTCAAGCAGCCGGTGGTTGACCTTGCTCAGCCCCTTGGTGGAGTTGGTTCACAACTATCAACATTGAAAAAAGACCTGAAGGAATTGAAAGACGTTGTCAGTTTAACAACTACTCTGATTCTTGTGGCTATTGTAGGCGTTGGTCTTTTGATCTGTGTGGGAACACCAGTTGCTGCACTGTTTGCCTACAGATATAGATTCGCAATTATGGAAAAATTGGGCACCCAAAAAGATGCTCAGATTATGAAAGAAGAAACAGGCAAAGGTCAAAGCCAGGAACCATCGCGTTTTGCAGCTTAGAACAGAACTAATGTTTTTTCGTTCGGGCCGGAGCTTTGATCAATTTCAAAACCTCCGGTCTAATTTTTTCTGTCACTTCCAATCGCTTCAATACTTGCCATGCAAGACCTGAATTTAAAATAGCTTCTGATGCTTTTCCTTCTTTTTCGATGGCAAGCAAAAGATGCTCAGGCTCGATGGTTTCACTTTTGAGCTCCGCGGCTTCCTCTTTTGCAATAGAAAAGACACGTTTGGTGCGAGGTGTATAAATCAATTCATTTGCAATTGAATCGATTTCGCTTCTGCCAAAATCTGGAAGTTCTTTACGCAATCTATTTAGAGTAATACCGAGATTTTTCAATACTTTGTTGGCTACATTGGTCTTTTCACCCAATATTCCAAGCAATACGTGGTCGGTGCCAATGAACTCATAACCGAGTCTGCGTGCTTCTTCGTGAGATTTATCAAGAACTTTTTGTGCTTTTTTTGAGAAGTGGCTGAAATCGATCACTTCAGGCTGCGGTGGGCGAAAACTGTCGCGCGAATCTAGTTCGCTAATCGTGAGCCAGGCCAGTTCTGCAGGAGACAAATTAGCGCATTTATCTAGAGCCAATATGAGATGCTCGGTGCTTATCACCGTGCTACCTCTGTCGTGCGCGATGTCCCAAGCCGATTCTAAAATCATGCGAGCATCTGTAGTGAAAATCGAGTCGGGCTTGTCGCCATTTTTCTGACTTTTTTTGCCGCTTTTTGTGATCTCACTTGCCGCTTCTTTGCTTACATCGACCATTTGAAGCCCGAGGGATTTGAACACTTCGATAATTGGCAATGTTTGCACTTTGGGCGGTGGTTCAAAATCTAAACCGATATCGGTTTGAGTTTTGTTTTGGGTTCGAATGTATAAGATCAAAGAGTCGTAAGTCTGATCCAGCAACCCCTGATGTTTCAAAACGCGCCATAGTTCACTCAGCTGCTTGCTTTCTTTCTTTTCCAAAATTAGTCCAAGCAAAATGTGCTCCGTACCCACATAGCTGTGATTGAGGCTTTGAGCCTCCTGACGTGCAAATTCAAAAGCCTTTGCTGAAGCGTGCGTATATGGCAGCTCGATTGTAAGCGGGTTGGTGTCAGGTCGCTTGACTTGTTCGACCAGCTGACGAGCATTTGTGAGTGTCAACCCACGCGCTGCCAGAAATTGGGCTGCAAGCCCCGTTTCTTCGCCTATAATGCCAAGAAAAAGATGCTCGGAGTCTACCGCATGATGTCCCATGCGGCGGCACTCTTCCTGTGCCAAAAGGATAGATTTTATAGCTCCTTGAGTAAAGCGCTCGAACATAACTAGGCCTTTTGAGGTAACTCTAATTTACCCGGCCACTTATTTCAATATCCATAAATATAAAGAGACTTCAAGTAAGTCGTTCTGCCGTTTGTGCGCTTTGTCTGAACTCTTGAATCTGCTCTGGGGACAGTTTCAGAATTTCCCTTAAAAAATCGTCTTCGTCTAGCATGTATCTGTAATAAGAATGAAGAATCCAGGGATTAGGTCCAACCGAGGTATGATCTTCGAGCATTCGACTTCTGCGCGCCTGGTCATATTCGCAGGCTGTGAGCTTTTCGTTTTTGATTAAGAGTTCGCGCATTGTTTCCACTTCCTGACACAAAGAATAAACAATGTCGGTCAGGGCTTTTATTTGAAGCTGCATTACTTCGGTCGAGCCCGATGCTTCGAATGATAAAACAGCGCTTCTTTTCATGTTGTTAGGTAGATTTGCTAGAAAATCTTCAGAGTTCAAAGATGGTCTCCTTGTGTTTGGTTAAATGAAAAATGGCACCTTATCTGGTGCCATTTTCGTTATTGTTGTTGAGGGATGTTTTGGAAAGGTTGGATTTGACCTACACCGTTGGGATTAGTTGGCATTCCCGCATTAGGATCATTTGGATAACCTTGTGGAGGCATCTGACCTGGTCCAGGTCCTTGTGGCATACCTTGAAACCCCTGCCCTTGCATAGTTTGTCCGTCTTGCTGCCATCTGTGATGACCGCCACGAATTCCCCCTTTGTGCTTTCTGCCCATTCCAGGCATACCGGGCATTCCTTGCATTTGACCCATGGGGTTCATTCCTTGAGGACCGCCCATCTGTCCGTTACCCATACCCTGAGCCTGCCTTTGGGCTCGACGTTGTTCGCGAAATGCTTTTGCTTGTGCCATTTCATTCTGGTCTAGTTGTCCATCGCCATTGGCATCGAATTTTTTCAACATTTTTTGACGTCTGGCTTCTCGTTTTGCAGGATCTTGACCCCCTTGCCCTTGACCCATTCCTTGTCGCATGTGACGTTTGCGACCTCCTCCTCCTCCCCAGGGACCGCCAGGTGCTCCAGGAGACATTTGATTGCCGTTGACGCCAGGATCGATGGGCATCGAGCCGTCTGGATTTTGCTGGGCAAATGCTGCGCAGCCTAAGGACAAGCTCACTGCGACGAGCGCAATTGCCGTATGCAATTTACGTTTAGCGTCAAAATTTATATTGATAGTCATAGAAGTCTCCAAGAAGCCAAGTAAAGGATGCCACGAGCATTTACTTTGTAAGACGTCAGATTAAACCAAAAAGTTCAATCCAAACCAATAATTTTATTTTTCGTCTTTTCCACCAAGAGCGATCACTAATTGATCATTGATATCAACTGGGAGATCGTATTTAGACAGCAGTTTTTTTGTCGTTTTACACTGATTTGTCAATATGCCTAACATCAGATGACCCGGTTCAAGAGCGCCTGATTTAAATTCATCAACCAGCTCGGTGGCTTTGCGCATGGCATCGATGGTACTTTGTGCAAGCGGAATTTCTTTGGTATTGAAGGTGCTGCCAACACCTTCAATCGCTCTCAAATCGGTTTTTAGTTTGTCGAGCTTGAGTCCGTGCTGTATTAGAGCTTTAATGACAGGATCTTCATTCCACTCAAGCAAGGCAAGAAGTAAATGTTCTGCTGCAGTAGACCTGTGACCAAACTGTCTTGTAAGCTCTTGGGCTCGCAAAATAATTTTTAGCGCAGTTGAGTAATAATAATCGTCGAGACGCGTACTGTTCAAAAAATTGAGTAGTGTCACAGGTGGTGCAAAGTCTGCCGCACCTTCAAGCAAGTCTTCCATACCGAGGCTCCGCAAAACGTTTATTGTGGTTAAGTCCATTGATAGAATCAAGTACCCAAGCAAATCTTGTGGCTCAACTTCATCGCTGCATTCTTTGCTAGCAAGATTGAAAATTTCTTGTACTATGTCGCTAACTCGAAGTTTCGAACTTCCTCCCGGACCGCGATCTTTAAATTTGCTGAATTCTTGTTCGATGGTTTTAACACACACACCGCGAGATATGAATAAGTTGGAAACTTCATTGGAAGTCTCTTTTATAAGCCCCAGCAAAAGATGTTCGGGTTCGATTTCGGGATAACCGAATCTGCATGCTTCTTTGTGCGCATTTTCTACGACCCTACATGAGGTTTCGGAAAAATTATCTGGAAGCTGGTAATTGCTATCGCGTCGAACATATTGTCTTGTTCTGGCTATTTCAGGTTCAATTTCTTTACTAAGTAAATTCATAATTACTTCTGAAATGAGTTTTGATTCGAGCTGCAATTTTCCCAGTAACTGCGAGAGAACGCTATCTTCATTTTCATCATGAGCCTTTTTTGCAATTGCAAGCAAAACATGCACCGGTTCGATCTGCGTTTTCCCTAGTTGGCGAGATTCTGTGAAGGCAGATTCCAGCAGTAATTTAGTTGCTTCTCCCAGTGCCAAGTTTCGATCTGTTGCTTTTTTGCCTCGTGCTTTGCCTGCAATATTTTCAATTGCTTTTCTTGTTTTAACAGCTTCCAGCTCAAGTTTTTTGATAATATCTATGATGTCTAAAGACGGCATGGTTTGCATGGCGAGAAATAGATGTTCTGGCTCGATATATTCGTGCTTGAGCAACAGGGATTCTTCTTTTGCCTGAGATAACAAATTGATTGTTGCCTTGGAAAAAAAATCGGTTTTTCCAAGGTATGGATTTTTTTCTTGTGCTTTGGCTCGAAGTTCTCTAACTGCACGTTCTTGATTGTGTTTTTGAGAAGATAAGGATTCTAATTGAGAAGGATCGTCTAACAGCGATTCCAATCTGTATTGTTTTTCTAAATCACAAATAGTGTCCCATGCCATGCATCCCAATTTACTTTTTCCGGTTCGAACAATTGCTTGTAGGAAATGTTCGTCTTCTATAGTTTCGGAACTTAATTCTTCGGCAATTTCTCCAGCGGACCTGTAAATGTGATAAATCGAACTAGCATAAAACATTTGAATTCGGTTTACCCATGGACCTCTTCCAAAGTGTTCGTAAATTATTTTTTCAAGTTTGTTTGGATTTAAGCTGATTTCTTCCAGTATTATTGAAGCCACCGTATTTGGTCTTAGAGCCATTCCAAGAAGCAAAAAAAGTGAATTAACTTTGTTGTGACCATGTTTAAGAGCGGCAAATTGTGCGGCCTCTAAGACTGAATGTCGATAGGGAAAGTCGATGACTGCAATCCAGTCGTTGGACTCTCGATTTTGTTCTTGAACCTGTTTAGATTCAGCAAGTTTGGGAGAATCAGTTTTTCCCTGTACAACGACTTTCGACTTTTCTTTTGTAGGCGTCCTGAATTCGATATTTCCAAATAGTGCTCTGATTTTGTGCTCTGGACCCGATTTTTTCATCAGCTCCCAGGCATAAAAGTTCCCGCGCTCAGCCACTCCATACCATTCAAATGCAATAAAAAGATGCTTGGGCAAAATGAGTTTGGAATCAAGTCGTTTTGCTTCTTGAGCGCTTCGAGCAATAATGATTTGTGCCTCAGGACTCAGTTCAGTGAGATCGCCTTCGAGCACAGAGTCTTTGCCTGGTTGATCGGCTTTTACAGCTGAGAATATTTGCTCGCAAGTTATTCCAATGTCAGCAAATTCACTTGCAAGAGTCTCGTCCAACTGTTTGAAAAGTGCAAGCAATAAGTGTTCGCCACGCACTTCGCCATGCCCCATGGACTGAGCGATTTTTTGCGATAGGACTACTATTTCTCTAGCTTCTGGTCCAAGCTTTTCGAACATTCTTCCATCTTTACATAGAAACTTGCATGGGACAAGAAGTTTACTTGGGTAGGGCTTCAAAAGTGTGAGCAAAAATCGAATTAAGCAAGTTCTTGCCTGATTTCGCTCTAGAGTTAGCGACAGACTGCCTTTTCTTGAATATTATCGTATTTGTTCTTGTAAAAACCATCGCAAAATGTGATAATTTAACGAGGTGCCCTCCTTGGAATTGAGGAACCGTCACGCAATAGATAAGTTCATGAAAAAACATCCGTTTAGCAGAAACGCTTTTCGTGATTGGATGCAAAAAATTGAAACTTCCCAATGGAATAACTTTTTCGAACTAAGGAGCACATTCAATTCCGCTGATTATCGAAAGCCATTCGTCATTTTTAATGTCGGTGGTAATAACATCAGATTATTGGCAAAGATTCTGTAGGAACAGAAAATAGTTCACGTTTATAAAGTCGGTACGCACAAAGACTACAATGGATGGAAGCTATAAATATGGCTATTAGAGTGGAAGAATATTTGAAATTGATTCATCGATTTCCATTGCGTCCAATTGTAGATGAAGCTACTGCAGATGAGGCTTCTGATTTGTTTGGCGAGATTGGTATGAAAGGGTTGAGACTGACAGAAGAAGAGCAACATTATCTTGAGATTTTGGGAGCGCTTTTAAAGGAATATGAGTCTAAGCATCTTCCTAAAAAGAGGATTTCTCCAAGAAGGATTCTAAAGTCGTTTATGGAAGATCATGAATTGAGTCAATCCGAACTAGCACGTCAGATTGGAACTCAGCAATCGGTTATTTCGGAAATTCTATCTGGTAAGCGCGGTTTCAGTAAGGAGATCATACTGGAATTGAGTCAACGTTTTTGTGTGCGACCAGATTGTTTTATGCAAAAGAAACGAACGAAACGAGTTGCCCGTGGCTCGGCAAAATAATTATAAACAAGCTTTGATCAACTCTCTTGGTATTTCTGGCATAGCAATCGCATGTGATCCGTTTTCTGCAACGGCTTGCGATTTTGGCGATTCGCTTCGAGACAAGCGCAAATCATTCAAGAGAATATTCAATAACTGATTATATTGTTCACGGATTTCTGAGATACTGCCAGAACCACCGGCGGTATCAATGGAGGCGGACCAGGTAACTAAGGGCACCACCCTGGCTGGCTGACGATCGAGGTCTACATCGTCTTCGAGCACAAGTTTCAACGAATCCAATTGTCGCCTACCTCTTAGCGCGAGTTTTGATTGTTCGTTGCCATAGTTGAGTAGAAGCTTGAGTTTAGGCGCATTCTCCTTTGCGTCAAATTGAACGGCTTCGCTCTTCAATCGGTCTTGTGTGAGCGCGCATAACTCTTTATTCAAGGAAAGCACTTCTGTATCTGGTTTGATGAGGACGCCTGATGGTGCGACAACCCATGGACCAATGTCTTGAATATTAAGTGAATGCAGTCCTTTCAAGCCTCCACTTTCGGCAATTTGAGTCTGTTTCGGCTGGAATAGATAGATTCCCAGAATCAAAAGTAGGAAAAATAACATTATTGCTTGTGCTGGTGCTGCTTTCATTTGCTTTTCGCTTTTGCGTCTCCCGTGCGTTTGGTTTCCCGCTCCGCCATTACTATTGATAGCGAGGTCAGATAAACGCGGTCTAAAGAAGAGCTAAAGGTATATAAAGAAAGAATCAAAATCGCTTTAGATTAACCGGTGGGGCTTCTTGAGATTTCCGACTTTATATAGGAATCGAAAGAGTTCCTTAAAATGGAAATCGTTTTCAAAACCTTGGCTAGAATAGAAAGATGCCAACAAGAAGCCAAGTTATCAAAGCCGCCGACGTATTGGGCATAGGAGCCTCAGGGCTTTGTGCCATCCATTGTCTGGTCATGCCATTTGTCATATCGGCGCTTCCATTTCTGGGCACCGGAGTGTCTGAAGAAGCCGTGCACTGGAGTCTGGCTGGGTTTGTAGTAACATTCTGTTTCATGGGCATTTTGCCTGGTTATTTCCAACACCACAAACACAGAGTGCTTTATCCAATGCTTTGTGGTTTGACCCTGGTGTTGCTTGCAACTTTCTGCTTAGAAGAAGCTTTTGAATTGCCCGTGATCACACTTGGAAATGCGCTTATCATCACATCGCATTTTCTCAATCGCAAATTTATGAAGTGCTGCGCAAGCGATAGCTGCAGCGCTTGAACAGTTTGAGTTTTTAAATTAACTCCATAACATGCGTTGGGCTAGGCTAGGTCCAATGCCAAAGTATTTGTTCAGCCCTTCTGGATTGGATTCAAGCGTGACGACTGAGCCTGGGCTTACATGCTCGTTCCAGGCTTTCTCGAAAGTCTCGCGACCTCTAGCGGAGCGGGCTAGCAGCGAGGGCACTGGATGGTAAGAAGAGATGTATGGAGTCAAATCACCTGCTAGGTAGTGTTTGAAATAATCTTCTGGTTCCATATCGCCGGCCGAATATTCATATTTTGGTATCACATACGGTTGATTGATAACAGGCATCATTACTTCTTCAAGCGAGCGAGCAATGTTTTTTGCAGCAACAGGATCTATGTCTTTCATTTGTACTCGATAATCGTTTTGACCAAGTGAAATCAGCTCTATCTTCGATGAGTCGATTGATTCTGGGGCGAATCCGCATTGGCTGAGTGCCGCCAATGTGGCAGTGAGAATGCGATTGAGAATAGCTGTCTGGTCTTCTTTGACGAGCAAACTGTTTTTCAATTTCGCGGTGGTTTTTTGAGCTAAAATTTTTGAAGCCAAGAAACCTATTCCCATTATTATAAGCATTGGAGCCAATGTCGCTGCGCTTGCAATTCCTTGTGCCGTCATGATTGCATAGGTTGCAATTGCAGCAGTAAAACTTGCAAGCGAGCACTTAACTAAAGTATCTTGTCTCGAGCGAATTAACTCGAGTCTGTGCTCTTCGTAGTTCTTTTTATGCTGAAATACAAACGCGGGACTGACTGACAATTTGGGCAATGAACTAATCTCAAGCGAAATTTTGGCAGTGTTGTAGTAAGGTTCGCCAATCTTCCAGCGCTTATAGACAGAATCGCGAGCTAGAGCACGATTTAGCATCTCTTGATTGAAAGCGTCTTGAGAGGCAAGGATCTCATCTGCTTTTAAATCGCTGAATGCAGGATGGAGACGTTTGATACCGCATTCGATATTATCTTGAAAGGATAGTCCAAAAAAGTCTTTATGTTTTTTGTCGAATCGATTGAAGTCATTTAGTCCTTTTTCCATCTGTGGAAATATGCAAATGATGTCCCAATTATTTGCTACTTTTAGTTGATAATTGAGATTTTCGACCCCGCTTTCAGATTTGCGCAAAGACCTGCCGCGCAGCTGTTTGATACCGGTTGCTGTAGTTATCGCGGTCAAATCAATAAGTGTATTTAGCGAGGGGCTGTCCCAACCTTCGCCAAGTATGCCTCGCGTTCCAATCAAGCACTGAGTTGCTCCTATCTCTAAAAGTGCTGTAACGAGCTTGACCGGGTGCTCTACACCTTTGACGCTCATTCCAGATTGAGGAGTCATTTTGAATTCGACTGGACCATCTTTGGCTTCGCGTTGCACTTTTTTTTGCAGGCTCGGGTCGATGTGCAATCGGCTTCCAGTTACAAGGACTGGGTGAACTAGCATCGAAACATTGTCTTTCAAGAGTTTTTCAAATACAGCCAGTGCTGCGCCCTCATAATCGCATACAATTGCAGCTCGTAATTTGCCTTCTAAATTGCCGTACTCGTAAGCCAAGATTTCGCAACACGCATCTGCTTTGCTCGAGCTTAATGACAGTGTTTTATCGACTGTCGAAGCGCCAGCGCTTATGCCTGTTTCTGAGATATTGTAACCAAGCATTCTCAAACTTACTTTTAGTTCAGACAAGTAAGAATGTTGCAATTCGTCAGGGCTGATTTTTAAGTATCGAAGGCAGAAATCTTCTATCAAAATGAGCCATTCATCGAGATCTGGTTCTTGCATAACAAAAGGCGACTGATTTACCAGTTCAGGTAATTCGAGTTTTTTATGCCAGATGGCACGACACAACGCCACTGTGAGTTTTTCATCATTGCGGATGGATTCCAAAAAGAGACCATTTTTCAGGTCTATGCTTTTACCGTAAAGCCAGCCTTTGAATAATTCGCTTGTGTTTATTTTTTCAATTAATTCATCCAGTCGTTTTGAATGTTCGGCAATGAAAGTTGACTCGTCTTTTGTTGGTCTTGTGAAATAGACCAAATCTTGATAGGGCGCCAGGCTTCCGTCTTTTACGAGGGCTGGAGTTGGTACTTCATAATCTATGTCACCAACCAGTTTTAAATATCTCGTTTTTTGTTGATTGGATTTGCCTTCGGGCGGTGTGGCTGTAAGTCCTATGATGAGCGGGTTTTCTAAGTAGTCTATGATTTTTGAAATAACCGATGCCCAGTAATCTGTAAGATGGTGGCATTCGTCTAGAACTACAAGACCGAATTTTTGATCCTTGAGTGATTGCACCAGCTTCATTGCTTTGGGATGCAGAATCTGGTCAAGGTTAACATCGTCCATTAGGCGGCGACGGGCTTTGCGCTTGTGTCTTGCAAGTTCTTTAGCATAGGCTTTGGGATTATGGTCGCGCATTTGATCGATGCGTTCTTGATCGCCTTTTATTTCTTCGAGCCATGATGAAAGTGCCGAGTTAATGATTAATTCTTGTTCGCGCTCTGGAGTCGAGAGTGCCTGGTAAGTGTGAACCGATATCGGTTGAGGTTTTGTAGTCGACTTGCCTATGAAGTCAGATGCAGAAACCATCTGGCTTTCGGGCGATAGGAAAAGATCCAGTTTTTTGATCCACTGATTTTGAATAGTCGTGTTCGGGCACAAAACAAGGGTCTTAATTTTTAAATCGCAAATGAGTTGTAGGCCAATAATTGTTTTGCCTGCACCAGGTGGTGCAACTATATTTAATTCGCGCTCACCCGCGCCTAGCTTTTGATGGGCAAGTTCGATAATTTCTTGCTGGTATCCGCGCAGCGGATGCAAAAAAGATAGTTCTTCGAACATGACCTAGTTTGAAAATTGAAATTCTAAGCTGATATCTATCGACGGCGCCGAGTGAGTGAGTGCACCCACCGAAATTGCATAAACACCGGGAATTAAATAATCTTTGATGTTAGATAAATTGATTCCGCCAGATAGCTCGAATTTGGCTTTGCCACCGGTTATTTCGATACAACGCCTGATCATGTCTGGTTTCATATTGTCGAGCATGATTATATCTGCACTCGTTTGGAAAGCTTCCTGTACCTGTGCTTCGTTGGTTGTTTCAACTTCGATAATGACTTTTGGATTTTTGGCGCGAGCCTGTGCTACTGCTTTGGTAATGCTTCCTGCCACTACTAGATGATTGTCTTTGATCAAAACCTGGTCATAGAGGCCAAAACGGTGATTGGTACCGCCTGCAATTTCTACTGCCATTTTTTCAAAGACGCGCATTCCTGGGGTGGTTTTGCGTGTGTCCAAAATTTTTATTCCAAAAGGAGATGCAAGTTCTACATATTTTTTTGTCACAGTCGCTACGCCGCAAAGTCGTTGCAGAATATTGAGTGCAAGCCGCTCTCCAGACAGTAATGCTCGTGCGTTGCCTTTGATTGTGGCAAGCGAAATAGGAGCGTTATCGATCATTTGTCCGTCTTTGATTTGAAAATCGATTTGAGCAGCGGAGTCAAAACGTTTGAATATTTCTGGCATCAGCTCAAGGCCTGCAACCACACAATTTTGTTTGAACAAAAATTTTGCTGTCGCGCTCAAGTTTTCGTCAATAACGGATTCTGTTGTGATATCGCACTTGTCTTTGCCTAGATCTTCTTCGATGAATAAATCAATCGAGCGCTTCGCTAAATCGGACATTGTTTTTGTGGTCATTAGAAATCAGGTCCGATTATTTCAAGATTAGCTTTCTTCGCTCTAAGTGCATTTACGCCTTTGACAGTTACTCGACTATCGCGCATTTCGATAAACCCGAGAGCCGGTAACTGTTCGATGGTGGCTAAACATGCATCCGAAACTGACGTTCCGCTCAGAAACAGTGTGTGCAGCTTGCTCATATTTTTGAGATGAGCAACACCCTGGTCACTGACTGCGGTATCGCTCAGGTAGAGTGTTTGCAATTCGGTCAGTGCTCCCAGGTGAGGCATGCCCGCATCACTTATTTTGGTGAAAGACAAATCGAGATAAGTAAGCGATTTGCATTCTTTGAGCTCTTCTAGACCTTTGTCTGTGATGTCTTTGGGAAGAACGAGGCTTTGCAGTGTGGTGATGTCTTTCAGATTGGTCAAGCCACCATCTGAGATGTCAGTGTTCTTCAAGACTAAATGCTTTAGTGCTTTGAGTCCAAGTAGATTGCGCAAACCTTTGTTTGTGATTTGAGTTTGCAAAAGCCACAGAGTACTCAGGTTGGAAAGTGGCTCTAGCTGAGCGATATGATAATCGGTGAAAGGAACGAAATCGAGACGCAATTCGACCAGTGAGTTTAGTTGACTCACAGTTTTTAGCATTTGCTCTGAAAAACGCGCGGTAGACAAATCGAGGCTGTCGAATGTTTGCAGTCCGGTGAGTTTTTCGGTCAGAATGTCGTCGCGAATATGTCCAGAAACTGCCAGTCCAAGCATTTTGTTGGCTGGTGTATTTGATACAAATTCTCCCATCGCATCACCCACCCATTTTCTGGTGTGAGGAAAATTGCGATCTGCTAAATAAAGGCTACCTAGTGAAAGTCGGTCGGGAAAGGTGATTTTCGTTTCCATCTTATTTATCCTTTCTTAGTTGACTTTGCCGGTGTTTTCTCTTCTTCCTTTTCGGCATCTTCGTCTTCCAGGCGTTTGAAGACTGGACCTTGATTGCGCACTTTGGTGCCAGGTTTGAGCAAGTCGAGTATGCCATCTTCTGGTCGGTCACCAAATATGGCGACATCATCGTCGTTGCCGATTTGATACCAGATATCTGCAGCCAGCTTGGGTGTAAAAGGATACATATAAATAGCTGTGCGCTTCAAAACTTCAAGGCAGGTGAAAAGCACTTCTTCTGCTTCTTTTTGTTTGCCTTCTTTGAATAATTTCCAGGGAGCTTCGTCATTCATATATTTATTTGCTTCATCGACAATTGCAAAAATTGCCGAGAGCGCTTTGCCGAATTCGAGATTTTCCATGTGTTTCTCGATAATCGGATTTAGCCCGTTAGATTGAATTCTAAGTGTGTGATCCGGGTTTTGATCGGGAATTACACCGCCGCAATTTTTTTCGATCAGAGTCAATGTACGGTTGAGCAGATTGCCTAGATTATTTGCTAGTTCAGCATTGGTTCTGGCTATGAACTGTTCTTTGGAAAAATCTCCATCAGAATCGAATGGTGTTGCAGCAAACAAATAATATCTAACTGCGTCTGCACCGTAAGTTTCGGCAAGTGCAATGGGGTCGATAACGTTGCCTAGTGACTTACTTATTTTTTGACCTTGAACTGTAATGAATCCGTGCGCAAAGACCATCTTGGCTGGTTCTAATCCAAGTGCCATCAATAAAGCTGGCCAGTAAATGCTGTGGAATTTATTAATGTCTTTGCCGATCAAATGTAATTCTGCAGGCCAGTATTTTCTGAATCTGTCCATGTCGTGCGGATATCCTGCACCGGTTATGTAATTGGATAGTGCATCAATCCATACATAAATGACGTGTTCTTCATGTCCCGGAACTGGAATGCCCCATGTAAGCGCGCTCCTCGCGCGGGTTACAGAGAAATCACCAAGTTCTGGATCGTTTAATTGATTGAGGATTTCCTTTTTGCGTCCTTCAGGTTTGACTGCGTCTGGATAGGCTGTGAGCCATTTGTTGAGATTTTCTTTGTAGTGCGAAAGTCTAAAGAAATAGTTTTCTTCTTCGAGTTCTTTCGGTTTTTTCTTGTGGTTGGGGCAGGTGCCATCATCGGCTAAATCGCGCTCGCGAATGAAGTCCTCGCAACCGTCGCAATAAAGTCCGACATATTTGCCTTTGTAAATATCGCCCGACTCTACGAGTTTTTGAAAAATATGTTGAATCGCTTTTTCGTGTTCGGGGTCGGTAGTACGAATGAAGTGGTCGTATGAAAGATTGAGACTGTCCCAGGCATCTTTGAATTTTTTTGACATCATGTCGCAAAAAGATTTAGGACTCATGCCGGTTTCGTGCGCCGACTTCTCTACTTTGGAGCCGTGCTCGTCGACACCAGTTTGAAAATATACGTCTTTGCCTCGCATGCGATGGTATCGCGCTACGATATCCGCGGCGATTTTTTCATAAGCGTGTCCAATATGAGGGACGGCGTTCACATAATCGATTGCGGTCGTCACATAAAACTTAGGCATAATTGTTATTCTTCTGTTTATGAGGCTGTAGTGCGGTTGTAAGCAGAGTATAATACATGAAAATGCACACTTTGGCGACAAAGCTCGCTGGCAGGAAGTTTTCAACTATGAACAACAGAACGAAGCAAACCAAGCGTAAGAAAATCAAAAACGAGACCAGTCTTGGACCTCTCGACCAGTTTGAAAAGTTTTTGCCACTTGAGAACAGGACTATTCTGCTTGGTGTCAGTGGTGGCATCGCTGCTTATAAAGCATGCGATCTCGCATCGCTCTTGAGAAGAGCTGGAGCAGATGTTCATGCAGTCCTTACTCCAAATGCAAAAGAGTTCATTACACCGCTCAGTCTGACCACTTTGACCCGCAATGCTGTTCATTGCGAACAGTATGAAAACGGTGGAGAGTGGCGCCCAGAGCACATTGAGCTTGCTAAAAAGGCTGACTTGATTTTGATCGCACCAGCAACTGCCGATGTTATTGCTAAGCTGGCAACCGGTATATGTGATGATTTGCTCACCACAATGGTTCTGGCTTCGAGTGCAAAAGTGATGGTGGCACCTGCGATGAATCCAACTATGTTGGCTCATCCAGCAACCCAACATAATTTGGACATTATTGAGAATCGCTATCGTTACGACATAATTCCTCCCGACTTCGGCGAAGTTGCCTGCGGCGACACCGGACAGGGCAAAATGGCTTCGGTCGAGACAGTCACAGCCGCTGTTGTAGCCAAGCTACTTGCTCACAATACTCTTAATGGAAAGTCGGTACTCGTAACTGCTGGTGGTACCAGAGAAGCAATCGATCCCGTTCGTTTCATCGGAAACAGAAGCTCGGGCAAGATGGGTATCGCAATGGCTGATGCTGCTTATAACAGAGGCGCTGATGTCACCCTCATTTCGACTGTGGCAGTCAACCGCGCATATCCAGTGATAGTTGTCGAAACTGCTCAAGACATGCAAGAAGCTGTAGAAATTGAATTCGACCGTTGCGATGCCTTGGTAATGACCGCTGCTGTAGCTGATTTCAGACCAATTGTAGTTTCAAGACAAAAGATCAAAAAGACCGATTCTGAAGACATTATTCTCGAATTGACCAAAAACCCTGACATTCTCGACTTGCTCGGTCGTGTCAAGCGCGACGACCAGGTAGTCATAGGGTTTGCTGCAGAATCTGAAGGTTTGCTACACAACGCTTCGGACAAGTTGAAACGTAAAAATCTCGATGTTATTGTGGCGAATGACATTACCGTGCCAGATATTGGCTTTGGTAGTGATGACAATGCCGTAATAATCCTGTCAGCAGATGGCGGCAGAGAAAATTTGCAACGTATGCCAAAACGCGCTATAGCTGAGCATCTATGCGACATTCTCGTTTCGCTCTTCCGCGACAAAGAAGAAGGCGACGACGCCTAATTAAGGTATTAATTTCAAATTCGTATAAACTAAGCGAATTATTTGTAGCAACGTAGGAACTGGGAGTTGAAGATGGCACACAATAATGGAAACCATGCGGACAATGGCAGAGAGCCCGGCGTAGCACCGTGGTTCTGTGGTCTTCTGCTTGGCGTTGTGGGTGGCGCAACGTTGGCGTTTCTCACCGCACCTAAGTCGGGTACTGAAATTCGCAGAGTAATCAAGCGGACGACTAAAGACGTTCCCGAAGTGATTGGTGAATTCGTTGACGATTCGCTCGACCTCTATGCTTCAGCGCTGAACTATTGCCAGCTGCTCATGGAAGAACAAACCCATAGAATTCGTCGTGCAGTTGCTGCCGGCAAACTTGCCGCTGCAAAAAAGCGCGAGGAGCTAGAAATGGGAGAAAACGCTCATATCCTTCCTTTCCAGAGTGTAGAGCATAAATAGAGGCAAAATAGTGGACGCAACCCAACTGAGCTCTTTCATCAATCAAGCGATACTTTTTTGTTTCTGCACCTTTTTTGTCATTGCTATTTTTATGGCAGTGCCGCTCTATAAGCTTCTGG
>CAZFKB010000017.1:0-37948 GCA_964519785.1 uncultured Candidatus Obscuribacterales bacterium
CTGAACATTGAATGCGCCGCCTGGCTTCAAATCTAGATCAATAACTTTGGCACTATAAGGTTTAGGACACCACCAGTGCTCCATATGCTCGGGAGTGGACCAGGCTTTCCAGACTAAATTGCGCGGAACATCCAGCTCGCGCTCCAACACTAGTTCGAGCTTGTCGGCTTGTTGTGTTTTACTCATAAGCTTTCTCCAGTCAACTTCAAATAATATATTGGATCGCAACCTAAATTCGCCAACATATTTAGAAGCCTAAACTTGCTATAAGCTTGGACTCCTCTCAAAAACCCCAGTGCTATCTCACGAAATACGGGAAATTCACGCAGTTTTTGAGGAAATCATGTCAGTAGTAATCGGCGAATTAGAATTTGAAGGTCCATTTCTTTCTATAGACAATTTGAGCGATGCACCAGGCATTTTTGCCGTAGTCAACGCTGCCGACAACTGTTTTGACCTTGTCGAAATGAATGATTCTGACCAGGTTAAAGAGACTCTGCAATCACATCCGCATTTGCCCAGGTGGCAAAAAATTTGTCCCGAAGTAGCGGTTCTGGTCCACTACACCAAAGGTTTGTCTATCAGAGAGCGCAAATGCAAAAGAGAATCAGCCGAGCGCAAACGGCTCTTTTCTTACGCTAGCTAAACTGAACTATCGTTATTTGCACTCGTTCAATTCCCAGTTGAAGTCCGAGTAAATCACTCTGGCTGTGTCTTTGGGAATGACATGTGGATACTTTTTTTTCAAATAAACCAAAACTATTTCATCATCGCTTGGCGGTGGATTTTTCTTTTCCAGATGCGCCGCTTCACTGAAATCGAGCGGAAACCATTTGAAAATCTGCGAGATTCGAATAAGTTTTTTTGATGGGTCTATGGTCAAATTTTCTTTGCGTGCCATAAAATCGTCGATCGAATCTTCTAACTGCGCGTCGAGTTTAGCTGCAATATAGGCAGAATCGGGCATTTCGGGCGCACCTTTAGCAGCTGCAACAACAGCAAAATGCACTCTGGGATCATGGCAGGCAAACTGTTTGCGCAAAATCGCGTGTTCCATTTCATACAAGGTGCATTCTCGACCAAGTACTTTGAATTTTTCTTTTTCCCAGAAATTTTCTATTTGCTGAATACTGTTAGCCGGGTTGTATTTATTCGTTTGCTTGAACGGATAATTTCTAAGCACGGCTTTTATCGCACATGCGTTATAAGCGTTGATCCAAAATGCCTCTTTTTCTTTCTCGCTAAATTTATCGAATTCTTTTTCAGTCAAACTAGACAGAGAATTGAGATAAAGATCTAGATTTTTACTGTCTTTTTGCCAGTCAGCGTATTTAATGAGACCACGATTATTTTTAGCAGTTTTATTGGTGCATACGTATTTGCTGAGACTTTTGCTGAATAAACTGTGAGTTTGGTCGAACTTAGCGTAGGCAGGAGCTGACAATCCAAGGACAATTACAGAAACGATTAATGAGTGTGCAAAAACTTTAGTCATTACATCGAAGCCTGTTGATGCAATTTCTCAAGCAATTTAGTTACGGCTCCAGCCTCATAAGCAGGAGCAGAACAACGACCATCACCACAAGTAAACGCGGCCGCTCTGTCGAGAGATGGAAATTCCACTTCAGAATTAGGCAGAGGACCTTCTTTTGCATCGTACCAGTCTATGCGCTTATACACTACTGGACTCGACAACGCGGCAATAAACAGCTGTTCAGCTGCTGGATCTTTTTTGTCACCAATTATGGTGACATGATCCGGCGATGAATTAAGCTCGCGATCTGCCATCAGTATGCCCGCAACGAGAATCTTTCGTTTACGAGCAATATCAGGTGTGGCAAGATATCGCATAGCTTCGTCGGCAAGAGCTTTGAAAGTTTTATCGCCACAATAATGAAAGAGTAAATTGTAAAACCTGGCAACACGAACGTTTTCTTCCATTACAGGAGCGAACTGCAAAGACTGTCCGCTTTTGGCGCTGACAAAACCGGCTGAACCTTTTTCTTTACTGGGACCAAAATTCTTTTCGATAAAGTTGCCTGCATCAATTGCGCGCTTCAGCCACACTCTGTCTGCGGTAGATTCATACAAAGCGAGGCAGGCGCGTCCCATCGCTAGAGTATCACTCAGATACAAACCATTATCTTGCGTGGGAGTATCATGACTGAATCCGCCACCATCAATCGCTCTGTTTGCCACAATATAGTCTGCAGCCTTTTTTGCATAAATCAAATAGGCTGGATCGCGGGTTGCTTCGTAAAGCTGCACCATAGCCGTAATTGCCCAGCCATTTTCACGCGAATAAATGTGCTTATCTATACGCGGTATTCCCAAAGCGCGACGCTCTTTGTCTGGCAGTTTAAAATATCCTTCGCTGTGCTGCCCTGGAATCAGGTCTGCATCCTGGCTTGTATAAAAAGCTCCATCTGGAGAAGTGAGAAAATCGTGCAAATAATTGGCTATTGCTTTTGCCGACTTGAGAAATTCCTGATCTTTGTATAAGGAGTATCCAAGCGCGTAAACCTTCAAATTATTCGCCTGCATCTCCATGATTTTTTCATAGTGAGGATTGTCCCAGTTAGACCCAGTAGAATATTGATAAACTCCGCCCCAGACCGGGTCAATCAAGTTTTGCATTCCCTTTAATGTTTTGATGGCGCGCTCTTTAGCCTGGTTGTCACCGTCCAGTCCTAGTTCCATAGAATATTCGACGCTATCAGCATCAAGATATTTATGAAAAGTACCCCACGCACCGTATTTAGTATCGTAGCCGTTTATATGTTTTTGAGTCAGCTCATCTCGAATATCTTTTGACAAGGCACTACTAGAGCCATAAACAATCTGTTTTTTACTCGGAGCTTCGGCCACTGGATTTTTGTTTATTTTTTTCAATAAGGGCAAAAAATCTTCTTTCTTTATGTAACCCTGACGTTTTACAAGCTCTTTGCCGTCGCCATCAAGAATAATCGTTGCTGGCCATCCCCAGTCTTCCCATTTCGAACTGAGGTCCGGACGCGAGTCCTGATCGACTTTTACAGCAATGAATTTGTTATTGATAAACTGGGCTACTTTTGCATCGGAATATGTTTTCTCTTCCATGACGTGGCACCAGTGGCACCAGACTGCTTCCATATCTATCAGGATCAATTTTTTTTCGAGTTTAGCTCGTTCAAAAACATTGTCTTTATACGAATCCCAATTGACCCTGGTCAGTTTCGGTTGGTCTTCCAAAATCGAGTTATGGCGTGGTCCTTCAAGCTGAGAAGCAAGTTTGGTATAACTCTCATACTTTACTGCATGAGGTGGTTTGAGCTTTGCCTCTGCAGCTAATGCCAGACTGCTCGCCAGTGCTATGGAGATACACACCGCAACAGTTTTCATAAAAACTCCTAGAACCAGGCGTAAATAAAAGGCTTGGTCGGCATAGACATTCTGTACAGAATATAGTTCAGGAAAATACCCATCGAAATCCCTAATAGCATCGAAAAGAGCGCTGCATACAATTTTTGGGTTCTATTTTGAGTCCGGACAGACATGATTGGTTCCAAAATTCGAGGGAAACAGATTTTATATCTAAACAGGTTATTTATCTATTTTTGGTTGTTATTTTGCTGTTTTTCCTTAATCTCTCTTATTTTGGTCGCCACTTGGCTTGCGACTTTGTAGCCACCTGCGGGGGTTAAATGGACCGCATCAATAAAATCGTCAGTCTCCAGGTTGTTAATTATCAGAGTGTTATAGCCTTTTCTGGCATATTGCCCGAAAGCGCGATTAAGGACCATATTGTGCCTTTCCTGCTCCAGTGGATTGAGTTTATCGAAATAAAACGGACAAACTCCCGTGGAAACCACGAGGGTGTTGGAGCGCAAATCTGGCATAACAGCACAATCACAAAGCAGATCAAATTCGCGCCATCCATAGTGATTGGGGAATAATTTGCCATTAACAGTCTGGTAATAAGGCTGGGAGTATTTGCGCACGGTGTTTAGCCAAAGAGACTGATCTGAATCGCGCACATTTGTCGTATCTGAAAGAGGTATTTTATCTTCGAACAAAATACGAGGAACTAAACAATCTTTAGCAGTTCCTTCTGTCCAAATAGATGCAAATAATCGATAACTGACGAAATTCCAGAGGTCGCGAAAACGCAGATAATTGTCCATCTGCATGCATAAATACAATTCGTCGAGCGGTTTTTGAAACTGATCCAGAAGTAAGGTCGAGTTGAACTTAATGAAGTCTTCTCTGGGCTTAAAGTTGCGCAGGAAGCCTTTGTAATGCCCATCCCAATACATATAACGGTAAGGAGTATTTCCACATGGAATACCTATGACCGCACCAAATGCGTTTGCTACAAAAATAACGTCGTGTTTTTCTTTACTCAAGGCCTCATAAATCCAATAAGCGCCCTCAAAAACCCGACCGCCGCGAAAAGAAATATTTACAACCGAATATTTATCGCCGAGGTCTTTTTGCAACTGATCGGACCAGAGCTTATCTACTGTTTGACCTTGTCCATTAAAAACCGAGTCACCACCGACAATAACGAGAGTCTTACCGGGTTGAATTTTTGACTTAACCAGTTCGTACAGATTAGAAAAAGTCGGCAAAAACTGTGTATCCATACTGATATAAGGATGAAGCCGATGAAAATTGACATATAAATTTTGCCTGGCAAAATAATGCCCAAGTCCCACACACAGCAAAAAGCCTATTACTACCCCAAGCATTACCAGTCTGGGCTCTAGATTGTCGAGCGCCCACTGCCTAAGTGTTTCCAGATATTCTTTCAATTTCATTTCGGATACCCCAGAGTAAACAGGAGTTGGAATTTTTCCAGCGCTTCAGAAAGTGGAAAGAAAAATAAGAGCCAACCAAATGCTACGAACAAATAGGTCATAAGCCATTTTAGGAACCAAAATCTGGCAAGGAAGGTTTGTATCTTTGACCCCACAGGCCCCAGAACTTTTGGATAAACAAGACACACCGAAATACCAATTCCATGATACAAACCCCAGGCTATGTAGTTCCAATGAGCACCATGCCAGAGTCCACAAAGAGCAAATGCAAACGCGCCATTACATATGGTGCGAACCATTCCATGCCTGTTGCCGCCAAGTGGTATATAAACATAATCACGAATCCAGGTACTGAGCGAAATATGCCAGCGATGCCAGAAGTCGCGGATATTGAGTGCAAGATAGGGCCAGTTGAAGTTGGGGGGTAACTTGATTCCCATCATTGCTGCAAGCCCGATAGCAATGTCCGAATAACCGGAAAAATCAAGATAGATTCTAAAACTCAGTGCAATCAGATAGAGCCAACGTTCTGTCAATGGAATCAGATCGAATTTATCGGCAAAATATTCGGTACAACTAGTTAAATTGTCTGCCAGACACAATTTTTTAAAAAATCCTGAACATACAAGCACCATCCCCAGTGCCACACTTCGCCAGTTTATCTTTTTTACTGCCTCTTGTAGCGAGGGAATAAATTGGCTATAACGCTTAATTGGTCCGGCAACAAGAGACGGAAAAAAAATCGAAAACAAAGCAAAATGCAATGGATTTTTGATAGGCTCACCACCCTTTCTAACTTCGTACAAATAGTGCACGAATTCAAAAGTGAAGAAGCTTATGGCAAGCGGCGGAGCTGCAGGTAAAACGCTCGTGAAAATAAGCTTGAACGATCTACCTAACTCAGGATTTAGTGCACCTATAACTTCGTCGGATATAAAAAACAAATACTTGTAAAAACACAAAGCCAGCACGCAAACCGATATCCCTGCTGCTATTAAAAACCTGTTCTTGCTCAAACCACAAAGATACGAAATCAAAGCCAGCACTATGATTGGTATCACACCTGCAGCACCGGCAAAATGGGTGTGAAATATGGCACAAAAAATGAGCAAAATTACCATTCGTCCAAGCGACGATGGCACTGCCCAATAAATTAAAAGAAATGGAAAGAGAGCAAGAAAAAACCAGTAGGTATTGAATATCAATTTGCTTGCCCTAGAAACTTAAAGCCTATTTACCTGAAGGTTAGCGCAACCTAGGCCAAGGTCAATTGTATCTCCTAAGAAGCTCTAAAGCCTCTCGACATCTATAGTTTCAGAGCACTAATATTTTCTAGAACTTTTTCAGTCTTTTGAATCAATAACTTTATTAGTAAATTTTAGATAGAGATGGGCGACGAATACTTTGCATAATCAGGGAGTCTTTTGTCTCCAGTTTTTTTTGCTTTTGTAATCGCTTCCAACCTCTCTAACAACCGACTCCAGCTTCACTGCTAGCGCTCATGCGCCCAGAGTCGGTCTACCCTGAAAGGAAATGACATGAATAGAATCGCTGTGCTTGTCCTTTGTGGACTGGCTACCGCGGCAGCTTTGTTCGTGAGTATCTGGCCAATCGTGTACAACCAGGGCCAAGATGACGTCAACGGCTTTGGTCGACAGAGAGACTGGCTTGCGGAGGAACCATTTCCTCCCGCTCTCACCCAGAAAGTCTTCCCGATTGGGATAGGCTCGAACATCACAAGCCGTCGAATCCAGATGGACAAGGACGACCGCTACCAAGAATACATTTTCGACACTTTCGCAAACGGTGACAAAGGCACGCTCTTCTTCAACGAAAGAAGCGTGCTCACCGAATTGACTATGGAATACGCTGCCACAGGCACAAAAGCCTGGTTCAGGCTGGCGGACGACGGCGTGACCATCCTGCAAAAGCGGACTTTTAACCTATCGAGCGGTGCGCTAATTGAAGAAGGCGAGCGCGGTCCAGACAATCGCTTCGTTCTCAGGACTTATGCGCCTGAGACCAAACAAGTTACCCGAATTCGCACTTACGAAGCGCGCGCGATGATTCTCAGAGGAGGGCTCGCCAGCATCGATCTGACGGCTCGCGACGAATCGTTTTACTCCAACAACCAGCTTGCATACTTGTTCGTGGCTAGCGATGTGCTCCATTCACAGCGCTGGGACTATGCCCCTGATGGCAAGGCGACCAAGTATCTGAAGATTGATTACCGAGCCCAGAACGGCTGGTTCTTCTATCCCGACGGTCAGACTAAGCGTATGTCGTTCGAGCGCAAGCGTATCGAACGCAACGGTGTCGGCTATTGGGAAGTGCACACCGACTATTTCGATCCCAGAGGCGCTCTGGAAGCGAATCGAGTTTTCACTCGTAGCTCGATGATTGTTTCGGTCGACCTTCCTGGCATCGGCAAAGTTCATCAGACCTGGCAGATGATTGTTCCGTACAAGGCGGAGCCGCTTCGTCTGCTCAAAGACAATTTTGCTCTTGCCTTTGTCGAACTCGACTCATTCGCCGGGCTGAATGGCGTTCGCTTCGTCTACAAGGACGGCGCACTCAGTGAGTTCTGGTATCAAACCAGGCTCAAGGCTGACTCATCCAGTTCAATTCAAGTTCGTCTCGCTCTCGATGCCGCATCAGGCTCGGTGATATCGCAGACTGTTTTGGACCAAAAGACACAAAAGCAACTGAGCGATGTTGAACTGGTCGATGTTTCGCCCAGTCGCATCGTAGCTCCTGCGAGCTTGAATCAGATGCTCAACTACGATCCGCCTCCGGCTCTTGCGTTTGAGCCGGACTATCCTCAGTGGGAACACTAACCCTCGCGAATAACAAAAGGAGTTTCCATGTCTGCCAAAAGACTGGGACTGCTTGCGATTGCGGTGGGCGTGTTTGCGTCAGGCTGGCTCTACAGCCCGAAACAAAAACACGAATGGAAGCGCGCGCCCGACAATGTCGCGCGTTTCCCCACCAAACTGCCGCATCGCTACTTTGTCTCGGATAAAGACGAGCGAAGCAATGTCTTTTTCTACAAAGACAATGTAACCCCCCGTCAGGCGCTCACTGATGCGCCTGACGGTCTTCACTATGACACGCAATACAGCCCTCGCGGCTTTCGTTCATCCTGGAAAGTCTTTTACGTCAATCCGGATGGACAACGAGGTCAATTGCGACAAGATTCAACTTTCACCGATGATGGTGGCACGTTCATTCGCGACACCATTTATTACCGCTCTGGGAAGGTCTTTCAAATCGGCAATCTTCTTGCTCCCGATAAATACAGCAAATCGTTCTATCGGCAAGATGGGCGAATTCGTCGCAACGAAGTCCACTTCAAACGAGACTCAAAGTGGGTTCTTGAATGGGCAGAAGAATTCGACGACAGCCCCCAGAATCGCCTGGTAGAATCGATTAAGCGCCTCGATGACGGAACCATGCAGTTACGGCGCTATAAGCCGAACGGCAAGCTATACGTCTCGGTCGGCAATTCGGTCGGAAACGCTACCAAAGTCGAAACTTGGTATTTCGAAGACGGCAAGACGCCTGAGTTCGAAGTATTTCGAGGCGACTACAAAGTCACTGTCACCACTTTCTCACGAAAGGGCCGCAAGCTGGAAGAACGAGATTTCAGCAAGCCCTACGGTGGCAGCGGAGGCGAAATGGAAGTAACATTCTTCGACCGGCACAACCGCAAGAGCCATTCCCAGCGTTGGGTAATGGATGGTGGCAGCTATAAACTCGCCGCTGTCCAGACCTATTTTCCCAACGGTCAGGAAAAACGTCTTGTCGTCTGGGCCAAGGATGAGCGCGGCAACATCTTTATCGAGGGTGAGCAGATTTATCTGTCGTCTCGTGAAGATACGCGTCCTTACAAACTTTACGCTCTCGACTCAAGTGGACGGGTTGTAAGATACGAGCACTCCAAGGGTGATTACTTGAACGACATCACTCGCGAATACGAACCTGGTAAAGGTCCGCGTCGCATGATTGTCGTCGATCCGCAATTGACTCGGGCAATGCCCTACAAACTGCCACCACCTTCAGTGCAAGAAACGCTTATTCAGCTTACGCCTGACGGCTAGTCGTTTTCCCTTCTGCAAGGGAAGAGGAGAGATCGCATCACCGCGATCTTTTCCTCTTTCCCTTTTTATGTTTATATTCCTATATGATATAGTTATATCAGATAATAAAACAAGGAAAGGAGAACTGGCTATAAACCAGTATCTCCTTCCAAACCAGAACAATCAGCCTAGAGCTGATTCAAAACGGGCTGCGCCATTCGCCAAACCAACTGAGAATACTTGTAAGCACAGAGCTTGCATCTCTACCTTTTTCGGCTGCAAAACCAGGCTTTGTGCCGTATTCGAGAAAGTGCTGAGCGTCGAGCGCTGCCATGCAGCCGCTGGCGGCTGCTGTGACAGCCTGCCTGTAGACAGGGTCTTGCACGTCTCCGCAAGCAAACACGCCTTCGACTGCAGTGGATGTTTTAGCATCCAAAATCGAGGTCATGATATAACCTCGTGCGTCGAGATCAAGCTTGCCCTCGAACAGCTTCGAATTAGGCTCGTGACCAATGGCGATGAAAACACCGTCACAGTCGAGTTCTTCTTGCAAATTGGATTTGACGTTCCTGAGCTTGATGCCAGAAACTACACCTTGCCCACGGTCGAGAATTTCATCTACGACCGTGTTCAGCGCGAACTTGATTTTGGCATTAGCTTGTGCTCGGCTCACCATAATCTTCGAAGCACGCAACTCATCTCGCCTGTGCACAATAGTGACCTGGTCGGCGAAGCGCGTCAGAAAAGAAGCTTCTTCAAGCGCTGCGTCTCCGCCACCAACGACGATGACCTTTTTATTCTTGTAGAAAAACCCGTCGCATGTGGCACAGGTGGAGACGCCTCGCCCCATCAATCGCTTCTCGGATTCAAGACCAAGCATTCTGGACTTGGCTCCAGTTGCGATGATGAGGCTATCAGCTTCGATTGTGTTCGATTCTGTTTTGAGCACAAATGGACGCGCCGACAAGTCGATAGTGTCCACATCTTGAGTAACGAAGCTGGCACCATAACGAATAGCCTGCTCACGCATGTCGTTAACGAGCTTGGGTCCTTGGACCGGCTCCTTGAATCCGGGGTAGTTTTCCACTTCGGTGGTAATGGTTAACTGACCGCCGGCTAAGTAGCCTTCTACGACAATGGGCTCAAGCATGGCTCGCGCTGCATATATCGCAGCAGTCAAACCAGCCGGCCCTCCACCGATAATAACTACTTTGGTCTTCATCATGGCTGACCTGTTTGTTTTTGGGTGGCTACGAATTGACCGGGGCGCGGCAGACTTCGCACTGCTTCAGCCGCTTGTTGCACTTTTGGCACAGCTTCTTGCTTCTTGTATTAGTGCCCGCGTCGCATTCCTCGCATTTGCCTGCCGCAGGAAGTTGAACCGAAGGCACAGAGTGTTTGTCACAACGCATGATTTGCCTTTCGCTGTTGTGTGTACGCTTGAGATTAGTTCAGAGAGAAAGCTACTTGTCCCAGAGCCCGGAGCGACCTATTTTCTGCCCCGAAATACTCTCGGTACCTTCAAGCACACCGTCAGCGCGCTGAATCAGCTCGTATGCGGTGCGCAGGTAAAGCTGACAGATATTGAGTCTGGCAGACAGGAGCAATTCGGGATGAGTGGCGATGAAGCGCGAAGCTTGACGCATGTACGACTCGATCGTTGGATCAAAGTCGTTATTGGCAAGCAACTCATCGACTGACGCGATATCGCACACAGCATGCAAGCCCAACTGCTCAAGAGCGTGATGAGCTGTCTGGTTTGCCTGGGTAGCGACAGTTGCGACGAAGATACGCTGGGCATCGTTGAGGTGGTTATAGGGGTAAAGCTGGGATTGCGCATCTTTAACAAGCTTGCCTGCGCGCTCGTATATAGAGCGCGCCTGGCGAGCGAAGCCCGCAATTCTTGCCTTATCGAGGTCCATAGTGATTGACCCTTGCTTTGAAGATTGCTTGTGGTGTGGTTTAGATTCGAATGAAAAGAGAGTTCAACTCACGCTATTGCTTGACCGGGAAGCCGTCTGCAACGAAGTTGATATTCGTCGTAGTCGTGGTGACGATATGGCGAGACATAGGCCCGAAGAGGGTTTGGATCGACCGAAATCACGAGACGCGAGCCGCGTTTGAATGCGTGCTCAATATGCGGTCCGTCGATGTAAATCTTGCCGTTCCCCATCTGGCTTTCAACCACAATCTTGTCACCAAACGAGACGAAACCCGAGTTGCAGTCGAATCTGTCCTCAGGTAGTCCAAACCGCGCCAGAACTTGATACGCAAACTTGCGCGAATTGAGAGCGATCACTTCGCCCCCTGCCGAATGCAAAAAACCGGTGGTACCGCTGGGAGTGGCGATGATCAAACCCGACGACCGCTGACTAGAAGTTGCGCCGTTGACCTCGAGGTCGTAACGTGCGGTCGCTCCGGCATTTTGCCCTGCCACCAGAAGTTCGTTCAGAATCGGAACATCAACTGGTTTTTGGTCGATCGTCGCGGATAGCCGAGCGACATCATGACAAAATTCCTTGCCGGATAGTATGCGATCAAGCATGATCTGGAAATTCGCCGCAGTGGCGTTGCAGTAATTACCGAAGCTCGAACCAGGAGCCGAATTCACACCAAAGAGTGGAACTCGTTTGCGCGGATCAGACTCCGAGGCGATAGAGTGAGATGCGTCGAGGAAGGTTCCGTCGCCGCCGATTGTAATAACCAGGTCATGATTGACCTCGAAACGTCCGGGCTTGCCGCGAACAGTAATACCATACTCGATACCAGCCGCATCGAGAACAGATCTGACCACCGACACCGTTTCGATGTGTTGATGCCTGGTGAACTCTGTAGTCTGCGCGGTCGGCTTGATCACAAGAAGAATTTTTTTGATCGAGATTGCGTTCAGTTTCATTCTCCATTATCTAGAGAGTTTGTGGTTAGAATCGAAACAATTAGCGAGTGCTAAGCAGTCTGGAAGAGAAAAATACTCGGAAAGAAGAAATAAAAAGACTGTTTGTTCTAGCTGTTGAGACTTAAGCTCTTCCATCTATTTAAAGCAAATGTATATTTCTTCTATCTCATAAATCCAGATCGCTTGAAAACCGTCTAGCCATCGAACTTCTCACTGGTCTTACCTCCAGCCAGTGGTCAATAGCTAGCGCGAGCTGAGCTAGAGACCGACGATAAGTTTTCACTCCCTAGCGCAGTTTTACTAGCACCATATTCGGTTAAACACCCTTCATAGTGGTGGCATTTTTGATCACGTTCGAACAGTTCATTTTCTAAATAAGAGGGTTCAAACTAAGCAAGTGACATGCTCTTTCCAAACTAGGATCAAATTAAGTTTTGATTTAAGTTTTGAATTCATTGTGTTTGTTTAATTACTAATTTAGTTGGCGAATCCGGTATATCTTGATATCCCCTAATTAACGCGCACGGAACCTTTCCACTCACCGTCGCCATTCACTTCAAACTAAGTAGAAGCTATACGAAAGAGACATCCAATGTCTTTCAGACCGAAGTACGCTCTTTTCTGGAGCATCTGCAACGTCCTGAGGCTGTTGTTCTGGTTTGCGGCGCTTCTAGCCCCGTTCTCCATGAAGGTTCGAATCAAACGTTCGCAAGAACTTTTGAAACAAACCAAAGACACCACTCTCGTCATCGTAGACATGCAACACTCATTCGTCGCATCAAGTCGGGTTCTTCAAGAGGTAATGCACGAGATCGATATCGCCCTTCAAAACGATTGGGCTATAGTCGTGCTTGAGTACCACAATCAAGGACCCACTTATGACTGCATTCTGGAGCGAGCGAGTCAAAGTCGTCGCTATGCTCGTGAGACCAAATTCAAAGATGGCGGCGGACGCGAAGTTCTCAACGCCTGCCGCAAGCTGGGTTTACGCACCGAACACTTTCGCGTTTGCGGAGTGAACACACTTGCATGCGTTAGCCAAACGGTTCGCGAAGTCTCTAGAATTTTCAGTCACAGCTTCGTTCTGGTGGTGCAGAAAGCATGCGCTCACAACTTACGCCAAAACGACTGGCAGAAATTTTTTCGCTTCAAAAGCTTCAGAGTGGTTCCAGTTTAAAACCCCTCACAGAGCTGTCTAACAGAAACTCCAAAAGAAGGAAAACCTTCATGGTTAGCCCCACATCAAGCGGAAATGGTCCAACGACCATTCTGCGCGGAGCATACCTGACCATCCTGGTCCTATTCGTGACCAACCTGTTCAACTATATCGACCGCCAAAACATGGCAGCGGTGCTTCCCAAGGTGAAGGAGTCCTTTCTGTCCAACCCGGATAGTTTGGGTCCCATTTCAAACTTCCTGGTCAAATGGCTCGGCTGGCTCATGCACGGCACAGCCGACAACATGCTGCTCAGCTTGCTTCCCATGGTGTTCTTGCTGGTTTACATGCTAGCAGCACCGGTACTCAGCAATCTGAAAGTACGACCCTGGAAAATTATCGGCGTCGGAGTGATTATCTGGAGCCTGGCAAGCGGATTTTCCGGTCTTGCTCAGAACTTCGATCAATTGCTCCTCAGCCGCATGTTCATCGGCATCGGCGAGGCCGCCTTCGGTCCCTTTGCTGCAGCCCTGCTCTCCGAGTACTTTCCCGAAAAGCACCGAGGAAAGGCACTTTCATTTTTCTACATGGCAATACCAGTCGGCAGCGCGCTTGGTTACGCATGGGGCGGTCACTTCGCCGACTCCCAACTTGGATGGCGCTATGCCTTCTACACCACCGTTCCTCCTGGTTTGCTCCTTGGCATAATCTGCCTTTTCATGCGCGACCCACCTCGGTTCGCTCAAGAGACTCTCGCCGAAGCTAAAAGCGAAAGTCGATGGCAGATTTATCGCAAGCTTCTGGCGAACAAGTCGTTCGTCTACAACACGCTTGCAATGACCGCAATGACCTTCGCAATCGGTGGTATCTCATTCTGGATGCCGACCTATATCCACGAATTCCGACAGGTAGGAACGCTCGCCAGCGTCAACTTGATTCTGGGAGGCATTCTCGTCGTATCGGGACTGGTCGCCACCATAACCGGTGGCGTCCTCGCTGATGCTCTGCGCAACAAAGTGAAGGGAGCCTATTTCAGCGTGTCGGGCTGGGCTATGTATGTTGCTGCCCCTTGCTGCGTGGCGTTCACTTATTTTCCCTTCCCGATTGCGTGGGGACTTCTCTTCGCGGCATGCTTCTGCTTGTTCCTCAACACTGGACCCAGCAATACGGCTCTCGCCAACACAGTGCGCCCCGAGCATCGTCCTGCCGCCTTCGCGCTCAACATTCTCATCATCCACTTGCTGGGTGATGTTCTTTCTCCGCTCGCAATCGGCTCCATCACCGACTCTACCGGTAGCATGAACAACGCAATGTTGATGCTTGCCGCCATGGTCTGGTTGGGCGGAGTCATTTGGCGCCTGGGTGCCAAGCACCTGGATGAAGATACAGCGCGCGTTTCCAACGCAAGCTGACGACCTAACTCTCACCTGACGAAAGGGAGAAAAGCACATGGTTTCACAAGAGAAGAAACTTCTTCTCGTTGGACGCTGGCATGGCGTCACAACCGACCAGGAGAACGCGCTTCGGCGCGCTCTCTTGTTGGTGGACGCAAATTGCGATGCAAAGCTGGTCTTTGTTATCACCGCCTGTGATAAAGGCGGCACCAAACGCCATCCCCTCATGTTCAAAGAGAGGGTGCAACTGGTGACGGGACTGGCTCTTGCACTTGGACGCTCCTTCGAAATATACGGAGCAACTGACACCAAGAGCACTACCATCGACTGGGTGAAACACGTCGAAGATGTTGTCCGCTTAGAAAGCAACTCTTCCACTGTCTTGAACCCAAACGACACCATTCTGGTTTCATCCAACGAAGATGTTCTCGCCCGCTTCACAAAAGCCGGCTACAAGAGCCAAATTCACGGCACCGAAGGCAAGACCCCGGCCGACATCATCCAGTACGTCAACACGGGTAAGGACTGGCGAGCAATCGCCAGCCCTTCTTGCGTCGAGATCTACTGTCAACATTCGCTTGCCGAGCGCATCTATGAGCTTTTCAAAGATGTGCTAGTCAACGATGACGGCGAACTTTCTAACGGGCGAGACTTCAAAATCTACGCAGTTGGAATGGACGCCAGCATGGCTGACAAAGTGCGCGACATCGGTCCGCACATTCGTCCTGGTCGCATCGTCGACAAGGGCTGCGGCACCGGCACTCTTTTGACTCATTTGTCCGAGCTGTTTCCCGAATCGGAAATCATCGGCATGGACCTTTCACGCGAGATGCGACGCATGTCCGAAGGACTGCACTATCACAACCACAACGTGGCAATCGTGATGGGCAACATTATCGAGCAGCGCTTCCCACAAGGTTCGCTCAGCACGGTGATTTATTCCTCGGTAATGCACGAAATTTACTCATATAACGGCTACGACCGTGACCAGATTCGCCTGGCGCTCAAGAACACGCGTTGCGAGCTGGCTCGCGGTGGTCGCTTGATCATTCGCGATGGCATCAAGCCCGATGCTTCTGATTGCAAAATCTGGATGCGCTCCGATGAAGAAACAAGCCAGCGCTTCCGGCGCTTCGCCCAGGACTTCAAAGGCAAAAGCAAATCTCCAGGTATCGCTTTCGAGCAACGAGTAATTGGAAGCCAAACCTGGTTCGTGCTGACTTTGCACGAAGCCAACGAGTTCCTTTCGAAGAAAGACTATCTGGCCAACTGGGCTATCGAGGTCAACGAGGAATTCGGAGTGTTCACTCTTAGCGAGTGGCGGGCGGAGCTCGAAGCTTGCGGCTATCGCGTTGTCCAATGCAAGAGCTACATGAACCCATGGATTCTGGAGAATCGCTATAAAAACAGAGCCTGGTTGCACACCGATGAAAACGGTGCACCTGGAGCTTTGTTTGAGTTTCCTGATACCACGGCAGTAATAGTTGCTGAAGCGCTATAAGCGCGTGTGGAAGGTTTCGAGCTCAAGGCTCGATTCCTTCCATTTTCAAGCTCATTCTATTACACCACATAGTAAAAACATTTAAAAACAAAAACCAGAAAAGCTCCAAAGTGAGTGTTAACAAACAAAAAAATGAAAAGTCGACCGGGTCGATATCGGTGAATACCAATATCGACCCCGGTCGAAGTTTCAAGATCATGGCTGCTTGAGCAGATCCAACGCCTTTTGTTTGGCTAACTCGAGATATTTTTCAATCTCGACAGTATTGTCCACCACGTCTGGGTCGATGCCGACGCCATCCATACTGATATTGCCCGGCTTAAAACGGAAGTTCACGAGGAACATACCACGCCTATAGCTCAGATTCCAGACATTCTGTCCATGTCCTTTGCCATAAGAGCGAGTTCCGATGAGCAACGACGCTCGACCGGTTCCTTTCAATCCACCGATGGTGATTTCAGAAGCGCTTGCAGAGCCATGGTCCTGCAAGACCAGAATTTTCATGGTCGCAGGAATAATCAGACTGGCTCTTGAGTAACGCACAATGCTTGGAGGTCGATTGTCCGACCAGGTTGTGGTGACGATCTTTTCAGATGGCGTCAAAGTGATGGTTTCCGTTCGCAAAACATCATTTTCGCGAGCGGTCTCCACATAAATAACGCCTTCTGGAACAAGCCATTCAAGTAGTAACATGGCATTGTCCTTGTCTCCGCCTGGATTTTGATGAAGATCAAGAACCAGTGCCCTATGCACCGAAGCCCGAATCAGGGCCTTCGAGACATCGCTTTTGAAGCGGTCCAAGCTGAATGTCTTAATTTTGACAGTGTAGATACCATCACCAAGTTCGTGATCTTCAACCTGCTCGATCGGGATGGAAGCCCGCACCAGGCGTTGATTGAAGATAAAGAATTTGCCTGAAGCGAGTTGACGTTTGATGGTCAGTTGCACTGGCGTTCCGATCGTGCCGCGAATCATCGAAACGGCATCATCTGTTGTTTTGCCGTTCAGTGATTTGCGGTTAACGGCAAGAATGATATCGTTCTTGAGCAGACCAGCATTGGCTGCAGGACTGCCTTTTCGCGGGTCGAGAGGAATGAACATCGGGTTTGCATTCGAGACGCGCTCTGCGCCTTGGATTTGCAAATTGACACCAATTCCACCAAACTCTGCTTTGCGATCCTGCGACCGTTTGGTCCATTCGGTCGGCTTCCAGTAACTATCGTGCTTGAACTTCAAGCTCGTCAGCATCTGAATGACGGCGTCGTCAGCACCACTTTCGGTATCAAGCTTGTCGGAGCCTTTGAATTTGTTTCTCCACTCATCAAGCCAGGCTTGACGATCGGAGGGACACATTTCCAAAAGCCCAATATGCTCGTTTGCGATGTGGTTGAAGGCTTCTTGATACAAAGCCTTTCCGTTGAAAGACTCAGCAGCACTTCCAGAGATAGCTCCCAGTGTCAACATCACAAACGTGATAAGAACAACACTGAGCGCGCGCCTGAAGTTTACATCCCCCCGTAGCAGTGACTTAAGGAGTTTCATAGAACTCTCCTCTTGTTAGTGTTTTGGGATGAAGACTGGAATTACGGCAAAGTTCAGACGACACCATCGGTCCAAGATCGAAACCTTTTGCTGTGTCGTGACGGATAGAAGTCGAGTCTTTGCGCGATTTGAGAGTCGAATAAGAAAGTTAAGTGAAGACTCTGAAACTAGCAATTCCGAGACGTCAAGCTCAATACAAGATATGAACCTCAGTTTAAAGAACGCTCATTCCAAGCTAAACACAGATGGTTTCAAGCTTTTGATACTTATCGCCTAGCTAGCAAATCGTGACAACCAAACTCGCCATCGTTGTCAAGCTGCACTAGCTAAGCGAGGACCATAAAGAGATCTCTGAGTGAGTTTTAAGTGTTAGTAATTGAAATGGGCAAGAGTAGAAAACTAGTATTTAGCCTCTTTATTTCTTGCAATCTGTTAAGTTTCTCCAGCCTATTTAACCTCCAATCAATAGTCAACAAAAGCACTACGCCACCACCAATGGTGCAGCGTAACTTGCCGCTCAATTACGAACAGGAGTTCAACAAAATGAGCGAGACTAAAAAGAAAGATCCACTGCGCACCTTCGTGAAGTGGATCCTCGGCATCGATTTTCTCATCGCGCTTGCAATGGGCATCTCTTCCGCCATCTCTGCCCACACCATCGCAGTCCTCGCCGGCACGCCCGAGGGACAGGCATGGTTTCTGGGTGTCACTGGCGCCGTGTGGACGTTCTTCATCACCTTCATCGTCGCCGGTGTCTTCCTCTTCATCTTCGGCGCCTTGGGCATCTACTTGCTTGCCTGGCTGCTTGGCGTGAACCCCAAGAAGGATTCGTCCAACACCAAGAAGTAGCCGAAGCCGCCCTAACCAACACAAACACAACAGCAAGGAAAAAATCATGTATACCGCAGTCATCGGACTTTGCGCCGTAATCGCCCTCGTGCTCGTGCTGCTTCACTTCGACAAGAAGCGCGCGAACGCAAGGAAAGCGCATGACCGCAAGTGGAAAGAGTTTTACAACTCGCTGCTTGCCGTCGCCAAGCGAGCCTCTGCCAAGGTTCCAAGTGATCCCGTCGCCCACGAAATGGTGATGGACGCTGCAATGCGCCAGATGTTGCCCCGCAACGCCGGCGCGCCCTTGCGCATCATCGGTCTTGGCGATTACATTCGTCGCTACGAAGAGGGCATCGCTCTCGTCCACGAGGCCGATGCCTATATTTCGCAAGCTTCCGGCTCAAGCTCGGCTCCCACTACCGATTTGAAGGCTCCGGCCACCGACGTCGCATGGAAGATGCTCTACGACGCAATCCTCGAAGCTTACCTCAAGGTTTCGACCAAGAAGCCCGGCGACGAGGAGCTGCACATTCTCGTTCTGGAGGCGTGCTGCCATCTGGTTCTCCCCGTCAACTACGGCGGTCCTTCACGCATCATCACGCGCGCCGACTATGTCGAGTATTACAACCGTGGTCTCGACCTCGTGGCGCAAATCAACCAGTCTTGCAACTAGTCGACTAACGCTCGAGTCAACATCAAGTTGATCGACTAATTTCTATGAGACAGGGAAGATGCGCATTATTCTGCGCTCTTCCTTGTTTGTTTCTGGTGTTTAACTTTTAAAGCGCATTTTACTACTCGAATTAGTAGATAGGTTCAACAAAAAAGTGACCGAGAACGCTGCCTCATGTTCTTACGAACATAAAGACAACGTCCCCGGCTACTCTTACTTCAGATGGCGCTCGTGAAAGCGGCAAGTGGAGCGGAAAACCAGACCAAAGAGAGCACAAATCGCTCCCAAAATGATCCAGGCTCCTATCCCGAAATCGCCCATCTCGAGCTGATACCACAGCAGAGCCATGGTCACTCCGGCAGGTATGCCACCAACCAGAATGTGTCCAACCGCGCTTGAGCCAATCTTATGCTTGAAGAGAGCGCAAAGCACTCCTGAAGCAAGACCAGCCAGCCCGAAGAAGAACGAACCAGCAAACGAAATGAAGATACGGGCTGGCTCGAGGTAATCCTCACCGCTTCCGTTGCCGAGAAAGTAATAGCAGATGAAGAACCCAAGAAGGATTCCGCAGCCGGTACTCACGAGAACGCCAAATGGTTTTTCACGCATGGTGTCCTCCTCACTCCAAACACGACGCTGATGAAAGCGACGCATAGTCTGTGTTTCATGGCTGACTCTTGTTATTGCTTGAGCTTGCTCTTCAGTGCGCGCACGGCTGCGAATCTATACGCTAGTCCAAGCATCGCACCTATGACAAAGAGCATCAAAAGAAGCATCGGGTGTCCTTGCGGTGGGAATCCTCGCTTCCACGAGAGAAGAACCACATCAAGAACGGCGAAGCTGAGACTGCCATAGAAAACGTAACCGAAATAGTCTTTCGTCACCCCTTCAGACTTGTCCCAGCTGATAACCAAACCAGTTCCCAGACCGAGAACTGCGAAGTAGGCTACGAACAGGATTCGCATCCAGACTTCAGTGAAAATCTCATAGCCTATAAAGCCACCAAATATGATACTGGTTGCAACCGAGGCCAGAGTGCCTTGTGTTTTTGGATTCATGGTAGCATCGATGTTTTGTTGCTACTACTGCAGTGAAGAAAATCAAAGACAGGGACGGATGTATGAGCACCCGCCCCTGCTTCGTTAGGCAAGCTAAAGAGCTATTTCTAGCTCAGGCCGCCCATCTCGCACGATACCGCGATCACTGCGCGCGTGACTTCCCGCAGATAGGGGAAGTTGATCTTGTCGATCGTATCGCGCGTGGTGTGGTAGTGCGGATAGAAAGCCTCGTCGGTGAACTCCTCCGAGAGGAGCACCGCCGGCCAGCCCTTGTCGAGGAATCCCGCATGGTCGCTGCGATCCTTGACGCTCAGGTTGTGAGTGTCGAAGGGAGCGAGATTGAGCTTGTAGCGCGCAATCTGCTGGAAGAACGCCACGGTGATGGCGTGCGAACCGTTGCGGTTGACTTCGTCATGAACGTCGAGACGGTGACGCGGATTCGGGCAATAGCCGACCATGTCCATCTCGATCATGCCGATGACCGTCTGCCCCTTAGCCTTCACCTCACGGCTGAGCCAGTCGGAGTAGGCGTAGCTGCCCCACAGGCCCTGCTCCTCGCCCGTGAAGTGGACGATGTGAACAGTGCAGTCGAGACCACCCAGAGCATGGATGGCACAGGCTGCGTTGTAGAGCGCAACCGTGCCCGATCCGTCGTCCTCGGCACCCGGAGCCTTGCCCTCTTTGTTCCACGGCCTGCCGGCGGTGGAGTCGAGGTGAGCGCCGAGCACGAGAACCTTGTTGGGGTTCTTCTTGCCGGGGATGATGAAGCGCACGTTGTTGTACTTGGTGCCGCGGACCGTGTAGGGCCACAGCTCGGCAGTGATGCCGGCCGTCTGGTAGGACGCGACCATGTATTCGGCAGCAAGCGCAATGCCGGATTCGGCCGTGTGCGAGTTGCGAGTAACCATGGTCTTGGTCTCGCCGGCGATGACATACGACTGCGCACCAGTCAGGTGCGACAGCATCGTCTGCATATCGGCGAGGCTCACCTTGTCGAGAGCAGCCTGGACGCGCGGATTGGGCGCGGGCAGGTTGTCGACGGGAATGAGCGGGCGAGGCAATGCCGCGGTGCGGCGCTGCTCGTCCTGGTCGTACTTGCAGCTGTGCGAGTGAACATGACCGTGATGGTCAGGGTCGAACTCGTCGAGCGCCTGGTCGAAGTCTTCGTCGGCGTGGTTGTTGCCACCAGCCTCGGATTCGGCTTCCTTGCGCTGCTGGCGAGCAGCCGAGGCAGCAACGAAGATAAAGAGCAGCGTGAAGCCAAGAAATGCGAGGCCGAACAAACCGAAGTTTGTCAGCGTCTGTGAGTCAAACATGTTGATCTCCTTAGTTGCGGCGCAAAAAAACCTCTTTCGTTCTGAAAGAAGTATTTGGCGCCTGGGTTGAGAAATTTGGCCTGTATCAGAGTCCTAACGCGGAACCACTGATTGAGGCAAAATTGTCGTTAGAGTTAAAAAGCTGAGTGTTTGTACCCAGAAAATAGAGAAAGGAAATGCACTTTAGAACTTAGTACTTAAAGGCAAGTAATGACAATAATTCATGATAGAAGCCCCTTAAGATCGCACTCATAAATGCACCTGACATGCCATTCTTAGACGTCGCTAATCGCCAAGCAATTGGCACAGCTAAGCGAGCTTTTTATGGCTTTTCTATAATGAAGCGCGAAAGACCAATTCTTGCTCAGCCTATAAGGCACTCAACTTCTTTAACGCCTTCGGCAGCAGCTCGAAGAGACATGATCTTGTAAATACTCGGTTCTTTTTTGGACCATTGCTCTAGGTGTTCGAGCACTTGATGCTCGTTTCGCTTATGGACAAAAACTACAACCGAAGAACCAGCACCACTTAAGGCACAACCTAAAATCGGTTCGTTTGCCAATTCTTGCTTAACTTTGGCCAATTCTGGAACAAATTGTTGACGATACGGCTCGTGCAGACGGTCGAATAATGCTTCTTTCATCGCAGACTCGTCCACTCGACTGACGGCTGCAACAAGATAAGCCACTCGTTGCATATTAGCGATTGCATCTTCCATAGAGACTTGTTTGGGAAGAATATCGCGCATATTCTTTGTCACAAGAGTGTATTTGGGAATAATGGCTACAATTCGCCATTCATCAGGCCATCGGACACTTTGGGTAACTATTCGACTACCATCGATAGAAGGCGTACATACAGCCAGACCGCCGTATAAGCTAGCTGCAAGCGACTCCGGATGACCTTCTACTGCACAACCTTCAGCCAACAAAGTAGCTGCAGTGGGAATACTGTCTTTAAGCAGATTATGTGCCCACAATGCACCAATTATGGTGGCAGTTCGATTACCCAATCCACTTCCAAGAGGAACATCAGATCTAATTGTCACTTGCAAGCGACGGAATAATTTGTTGTCGTTTTGCCAGATTTTATTGATGATTGTTTCGATCAAATAATTTTGATGCTCTGGCAGGCTCTGATTGGCAACCTCGCCTTGCAATTTGATCACGGGTCGATCACTTTCTTGTCCAGGCTCGAGCAGTTGAAAAGTCATGGTATTTTGAATTTCAAGAGCAAGCCCGATAGTGTCCAGCCCAGGTCCCAAATTGCAGGTGCTACCTGGAATCATGAGCGAAAACATTTCGCCTGCGTCTTTGCCTGTTAAGATATCTTCTAACCCCATAGAAAAACACGATATCACATAAAGCTATCTCTATAAAAGGCAATATTTGGCGATGAAGCATTTGATTACAGGCGGGTCCGGATTTCTTGGAAGCTTAATTGTGGAAAGCCTTGTCAAACGTGGAGATTCGGTTGTTTCACTAGACATATGGGAGCCCCCAGATCGCAACAAAAATATCGAATTTGTGCTTGGCAGCATATTGGATCGCGACCTAGTTCGACGAGCGGTAAAAGGAGTGGATGTAGTGCATCATTCAGCCGCGCTCGTGCCCCTTACCAAAGCCGGAAAACTATTTCACGAAGTAAACGTAGAAGGAACTCGAATAGTTGCCGAAGAAGCTGCCAGAGCCAATGTTAGCTATTTCGTTCATACTAGCTCGTCGACTGTTTTTGGTTGTCCAAGCAGCTCACCAGTCAGCAATTCCAAACCTCTAGAACCTGTAGAAGAGTATGGAATAAGTAAACTTGGAGCGGAAGTAGTAGCTAAAGAAGTTTCAGATAAATCTGGAATGCCACTAATTGTGGTGCGCCCACGCACCATGGTTGGAGTTGGAAGACTGGGTATTTTTCAAATACTATTCGAGTGGATAAGCGAAAATCGCAACATTTATGTAATTGGCGACGGCAAGAATAAAATTCAATTTTTGCACGGTGACGACTTGATCGACTGCTACATGTTCTTGTGCGAGAAGAAAAGGCCTGGTTTTTACAATGTAGGCACAGACCGCTTCGATAGCCTGGAAATCACATTAGGTAATTTGATTACTCACGCGGGTAGTAAATCAAAGATTAGACACTTGCCCAAAAATTTAACCATGCAAGGATTGGCTTGGTTAGATGCTCTTGGACTCAGTCCGCTTGCTCCCTGGCACTATTTGACCTACTCAGAAGACTTCTATTTCGACATGAATCCACTCTTAGAGCTGGGCTGGAAACCGCGTTATTCAAACGATGAAATGTTCCGCATTGCATATGATGATTTTGTAGCGAATTACGACAAGACCGGAGATGCTTCAACTAACTCGGCTCACAGAAAGCGAGTGAAAGAAAAAATACTCTGGTTATTAAAACACGTGCCGTAAGTTTTAGCCTGGACCTGGCGGCCCTTGAGGTCCTACAGGTCCTAATAAAGCTCCGGCTGCAAACATTTTTTTAGCAGATTCCGGACTGGAAATCATTTTTTGACAAACGTCTTTATTGCGAATCGTACCTGGCACTGTTGGATCTAATTGCGATGCTTTTTCAAATGCACTTTGAGCATTCTGCAAATCACCCAATCTGTAACGAGCAAGACCTTCGTTGTAATAGGCTTGCATCATGCGCGGCTCCATCGATTCTGCCAGTAAAAACTGATCAATTGCAGCATGAAGTGTAGCTGTGGTTCTTTGAACCATTTCTGGATCGGGAGGCGATTTTGAATAAGCTTGTTTGGTGGTTTCTTCAGAACTTATCAGATAAACGAGTCCCTGGTTGTAGACAGCCAGGGCAGATGAAGGCTGCCATTTTAAGGCATTATAAAAATCGGTTCTTGCTGCTGCAGGCTCACATTTTTGTAAGTGCATGCAGCCCAGATTGTAATAACCCTGGTAAAGCTTTTCGTTTTTGACTACTGCAGCAGTAAAGAAGGTGATTGCTTCATCAACTTTTTTACGAGTAACTGCTTCACAACCCTTGTTGTATTCAGAAGCTCCAGCAATAGAATTATCGGAACAACGCCCAGCAATTCCGGCTGCTGATGAGGGTCTAGCAAGTCCATCAGCCCAGGCGATTTCTTTGGTTGAACTCAGAACTTTATTTTTGTAACCCAGGTCCGCATCAGGCAAAATGCTTTTCATTTTGTCTTTTTCAGGCGGTTTTGCTTGATCCATAGAAGCGCCTGTAGTCATCATGACGCCAACATTGGTAAACACTAAGCCAACCACAATCAGTAGCACAATACTCACTACTACTGTCATTTTGCTTGGTGCAGCTTTTACTTCGGCCTTGCGTGCAACAGCCGACTCCAGTCGATGATATTCTTCCCAAGTGGCTTCCTCGCTGAATTCTTCGACCATTGCCTCCAACTCGTCTTTGAATTCAGAGTAGTAAGCGCCTTTAGTCTTGGTCTTCAAAATTTCTTTTGCGGCATCAAAAGAAGCTGCATGAACATGCTCAAAAAAAGCATCAGAGTCTGGCTCTTCATTAGATTCGCGTCGCAAATCTTGTGCTTTATCCGAGGCAGCTTTTACAGCAGCAACCTTAATTTCGGTACCGACTTCATCGAGCCATAAACGATTTTCGCCCTGTTCGGGCAGGCTCGACTTTTCTTCTTGACGTTTCTGACGAAAATCTTCCAGTGCCTGCTTGTCGCGCGCTGCGCTTGGCTTTGGCATTTTGCGAACAGCTTCTTTAGGAGCTTCTACTATTTTTAAAAGCGCATCTTTACTAGCTGTGCCATTTTCGAGCTGTTTATTGAGTTCATCTAAATGCTGCCTGAATTTTTTATGATCGCTAAGACACTCGTAAGCGATTTTGACCGATTCGACCCTGGCTCTGGCTTTCTGCGAAACATCGTTATCTGAAGATTCGAGCGCTTCTTGACATATGCCGATTTCGCGGTCACGCACTCGTGCCATTTCTCTCATAGAGGCGTTGGCAGGAACCGATAGCACTTTTCGAAAATGCCCTCTTAGGGACGATTCATCAATTTTCTCAGCCAGTGTTCTGCCCTCCATTTGCGCTAATTATAACCCACGCGATAGAATACCTTTCTTCTATGACAAACCAGAAAACCAGCTTTAAATTATTTGTTCCGCCACTAAATGCGGTTTCATTCAAAGCTATTACAATTGCTCTGTGCTTGTGCATGAGCCAGGCTTTTCTAATCAGTTTTGCTCCCACCGCTTTTGCAGAGCGAGATCCAGTTGAGGAAGCGAACAAATTTAAACACGACGGAAAACTTGAAAAAGCTCTTAAAGTTCTTGAAGACGCCCTAAAAAAAGACAAGAAAGACAACGTCGAAATTCATTTTCAGTATGGCATTTTGCTCGAAACGACAGGTGATTTGCTTGCAGCCAAAAATCAATTTCAAGAAGTTGTGAGGCTGGCGCCAAACAGCCCTAATGCTGAATCAGCGCGAAAGTCGATAGCTGATATAGAAAGTCAACTTTCGGTCAAAGATACCGGCAAAAAAGGAGCGAAAGGCATTCGAACCGGCACAATCGGAATCAAGGTTCAAGAAGGCGGCAATATTATTAAAGTTTTTCCGAACACTCCTGCAGCTAAAGCCAAAATTCAAGCAGGAGACAAAATAATTTCAGCCGATGATGCCTCTGCTCAAGGCATGAGTGTAGATGCACTGGTCAAGAAAATTAGAGGTCCTGAGAATTCGAGTGTCAAATTAGTAATTGAACGAAACGGCAAACGCAATACCTATCAGATTAAGCGCTTGAGCCCCGAAGCTAGCAACAAAGAAGCCGCTAAACCTTTCTGGTTTTTATTCGGCTCTAAAGATCAAGGCTAGCGGGAATAAATATATAACTTACCAAACTGGCGTTTCTTACTAGTAGGCTCATCTCAATGGACTTAGAGCAAATGTCTGATAACAAATCAGACGCTACCGACACTTCAGCCACTCCGGGTGGTTTTCAAGCAACATATTCATCGATTTTCCGCACTCGCGGCGCCATTGTTTTGTTTGGGCTGCTTGTCGCCGGATTACTTCTGGCTCTAACCGCCTACAAACTGGACTGGAGCAAAGTCCAACTTGCTTTCAGAACCGCGATATGGCTACCCTGGTTACCATTTGCCATCGTCACTTATATGGTGGGCATGCTTGCCCGCGGGGTGCGCTTAAAATTGTTGGTTCAGCAAGAAGCACAGTTGAGTGTTTTGACCGCAAGTAACATCGTGGCGGTCGGATACGCAACTAATAATATTCTTCCTGCGCGACTTGGCGAATTTGCACGCGCAGGAATGCTTGCCGAAAGAACAGGTATGCCCTATCTTCTTGCACTCACCATCACATTCTTGGAGCGTTTGCTTGATGGCATTATCATCTTATTCTTTTTTGTTTTAAGCAGTTTGATGATTCCAACCGATGAATGGATGCGTCAGGCAGCCTCGATTTGCGCCATTTTATTCGCTGGTGCAATGTTTGTAGTCGGTTTCATCACCTTAAGTCCTCAATCTGCAATTGGACTAACATCCAACCTTACAAGCTGGATGGGACAAAAGTGGCACGACCGTTTTATAGCATTCGTAAGCCAAATAAATAACGGGTTTAAATGCTTGCGCGATGCTAAAAGTGCGCTTCTCGTCCTATTTTCAAGCGCGTTAGTCTGGCTCATAGAATCTGCTTTTTTCATGTTTATCATGCCTTGCTTTGGTATGAAACCAGATCTGCTCAAAGCCATTGCAACAATGTCTTTCACTAATCTTGGAATTCTGGTTCCATCAACCCCAGGCTACGTTGGCGTCTATCACGCAGCGTGCCAGACCGCACTAATGGCGGTATCACTAGGGACAGGTCACACTCTTGATCCAAATACAGCAATTTCTTATGCCGTGATCGTACATTTCGTTTTCTTTGTCACAGTTACTATCTGGGGCATTATTGCAATGGCTCGATACAGCTTCGAATTAGGCTCGGCGCAAGCTTTAGCCTGGCAAGCCAAATCTATCGAAATAAAAAACATGCCCGAAACTCAAGACACATTTTTACCAAGGGTGATTACTACTTATCCTGCGGTGACTGAAGAAATTAAAAAAGGTATGTCCCCTTTTTGGGTCGAACTCTGTCAATGTTTCATTCCCAAAGAGGACATCCTGCAAGACGAAAACGCACAGCGTGAGGTAATGAGCGATGTAAGCGCCTTTACATTGACCGAAATTGAAAGCATTCCTTTTCGATTTCTGGTTTTATTCAAAATAGGTCTCTTCGGCTTCAAGTCTTATGTTTTGCTTACTACCGGCACTTTTTTGTGCAACCTACCACAAGAAAAGCGCCAAAAATTAGTGGAATCATGGGCATTTGGCAAAGTGGCACTGACGCGCAAGTTTATGAAACTCATTCGTAGCCTGACTATTTTAGCCTTTTACGAACATCCCCTGATCAGGGAGAAATTCAATGAGTATTAACAATACCCCAAACCAAAACAATTCTCTCAAAGTAGAAGCTCTAGTCATTGGCTCTGGGGCAGGTGGTGCCGTAACTGCAATCGAGCTCGCACAAGCCGGAATCAATGTAGTCGTCCTGGAAGAGGGCGGCCAGTACGGGCTTGAATCTTATGGACAATCTTCACCTTATGCCATGCAATTGCTTTATCGAAACAAAGGAATGACTCCAGTACTGGGTTCCGTTCCTATAGGATTTGTGGAGGGAAGATGTCTTGGTGGCAGTACCGAAGTCAACAGTGGTTTTTGGCATCGATTACCGCCTGAATTCGTTTTACGCTGGACCAAACAATTTGAAATCAAAGACTTCTCAGTCGACGAACTAAAACCGCATTTCGACTGGGCTGAGCAGCTATTACACGTATCTCAACCGCAGAATATTCCTAAGAGCACTGAAGTTTTCAAACGTGGAGTGGAGGCTATGGGCTGGTCTGCAAAAGTAGTTTCACGTGCTGCGACCGGCTGCGTTAATACAAACAGCTGCGCTCACGGCTGTCCAAAAGGGGCTAAGCAAGGGATGACCCGTAATTTGATCCCATTGGCCAGAGAAGCAGGTGCCAAGTTCATCACGCGAGCAAAAGCAAAATTACTATTGAAGTCTAAAGGCCGGGTCACCGGAGTATTAGCTGAGATAAAACGCGAAGATGGAAGTACAGACCTGGTTCGTATTGAAGCAGAACAAATATTTATTTGTGCAGGCGCAACTCAAACCCCTTCTCTACTGAGAAGAAGTGGTATCAAATTTCACGTAGGCGAAACTTTCCAAATACACCCAATGCTCAAAGTAGCTGCGCTTTTCGATGAAGAAATAAATGCTCAAGACAGCGTAATGCCCATGGTGCAAGTAAAAGAATTTTGGCCAGATATCTCTCTTGGCGGATCGTTCTTCACCCTAGGACATCTCGCCATGAACCTTAGCGAAAACTGGCTTGAAACCAGAGACTTAGTCAAACAGTATCGAAAAATGGCTACGTATTATGTAGCAGTTCGTGGTACTGGATCTGGTAGCGTACGTCCGGCACGATTTGGCAACGATTATTCACATTTAAAATATGAATTATCTGATGTCGACGTGAGACATTTGAGTCAAGGACTGGCTCGTCTAGCCACTCTGCTTTTGTACTCGGGTGCAAAATCAGTTTTTCCTTCTGTCCAGTCAATAGCCAAAATAGACTCAGAATTAGATGCTGTCCGCTGGTTAGACGAAAATTTGCCGCGCAAAGGACTGAGCCTTACCACCGTTCATGCTTTTTCGAGCTGCCCCATGGGAGAAAAGCAAGACAAATGTGCAGTTGATTCGTATGGCAAAGTGTTTGGATTCGAAAATTTATACATCAACGACGCAAGCATGTTACCCGACTCACCCGGCATCAATCCTCAAGGAACTATAATGGCGATAGCGCGCCGCAATATCACTCATTTTATAGCGGAGAAAAAAATGAATGCCTAAACCTACTGCAATAGTAACAGGAGTTCCCGGCTGGTTGGGTTCCAGACTGGTGGAAAAGCTGCTTGAATCGGGACGCGAAGTTAGGGTAGCCAAATTCAAAAACGCTCCTTACGAAAACAAAGGCAATGCAAATCTAAAAATTTTCGAATGCGACGTTACAGAGCCAGAGTCGCTTGTGCCCTTATTTCAAGATTGTTATGGCGCAACTGTTTTCCATTGTGCTGGAATAATTCATCCTACAAAAGGAAGAAAACAATTCTATGAAGTTAATGTCGAAGGCACTCGCAATTTACTAGATACAGCTTCTGCCGCTGGTATTCGCCGCTTTATTCACGTGTCTTCAAACTCTCCCATAGGGTGTAATGAAAATCGCGACGAATTATTTGATGAGAAGAGTCCTTACAATCCTTATATGCACTATGGACAAAGCAAAAAAGAAGCAGAAGACTTAGTAAACGCTGCCGGCAAGAGCGGTTCATTCGACATAGTGATCATAAGACCACCATGGTTTTACGGTCCGGGTCAACCCGCTCGTCAAAATTTGTTTTTCACCATGATCAAAAAAGGTAAAGCACCTATAGTCGGCTCAGGCGAAAATTTGCGTTCGATGGCTTATGTAGACAATATTTGCCAGGCTCTGGAATTATGCGAATCGGTGGACGGAGCAAAAGGCCAGACATATTGGATAGCAGACGAGAGACCATATTCAATGAACGAAATTGTAGATACGATCGAAAAAGTTTTGGAGCGTGACTTTAAAATGCAAGTCGCTCACAAACGAATGCGTTTGCCCGACTTGGCGTCCGATCTTGCTTACATGGTCGACAACATTTTACAATCTGCGGGACTTTACCATCAAAAATTTCACGTTCTATCTGAAATGAATAAAAATATTGCCTGCAAAATTGATAAAGCAAAAAAAGAATTAGGTTATAAACCCGAAGTGTCGCTTGAAGAAGGCATGCGCAGGAGCATTGCGTGGGTACTCGACAATGGTGGAAAAATTTAGCAGCGCTGACCTTTGCTCGAAAGAATTTTTACTCAGCGCTTTTCCATCACAAAACCAACACATTCATTCGGTATGAATGAGGAATGACAAATTGCAAATTCCGATTCAGCGCCGCTTTTATAACTATTTATCTACTTGCCAACCTCGCAAATGCTTGTTGGGCTGCCTCAACAGCAGGATCAGAGCGATTAATTGAATCTTCCATCGTCACCATATACGATGGCAACCCTCTTATTCAATTGAAACCCTCGAAAAATTCAAACGGCAACGATGTCGCTCTAACAGTGTCTCCCAACCTGCAATTAAGCTTGAATGGCCACAAAGTTGATTTGAATCAACTCAAACCTGGCGACAATGTCAGGGCTTTTGTTCGCGGTGGCTCTGCTTTCAGAATCGATGCAACCCGCAGAGAGAGCGGGATTCTTGTGGGCATTGAAAAAGATGCGATTTATGTTTCAAACGACTACGTTACTAAAGAAGATTTTTTCACCGACACCGACTGTTCAATTCGTTTAGGTGGCCAGCCGGCCACCTGGGCGAATTTGAAGAAAGGCGACAAAGTGGAGTATGCTCGAAAAGATGATAACCACTTGTTCTTCATTGAGGCTACACGTGAAAGTCCGTTCGAACAATTCTGGTATAACTTCAGAACAAATTTGTTCAAACCTCTTCTGCTCTTCTTCTTCGTTGGTTTGATCATACCGCTTTTAAATATTCCTCTTGAATTTCCGCCAGCAGTTTATCAAGGGCTTACCATTTATCTACTTATTTCCGTTGGTTGGCACGGTGGAGAAGAGCTTGCAGTGCTTCAAGGCGCCGAAATGCAACAAGCCGGAATTTTCATGGTGATTGGTTTCATTACCAACTTTCTGGTGGGATGTGTTGCATACTTTTTGCTAAGACGTTTCGTCACGACCTTACGGCGAGTCGATTCAGCCACTGTCGCAGCCTATTATGGCTCGGATTCTGCGGGAACTTTTTTAACTTGCGTTGGAGCATTGCAGGCGGCTCGTATAATTTTTGCTCCATACATGCCCGTCATGCTTGCAGTGATGGAAATTCCAGGATGCTTACTTGGACTTTATTTAGTCCAACAACTCAAAAAGCGCGGCATGGATAAAAATGGCTTTATGCCAGACGAAAAACCCGCAGACTACAAAGAACCAGAACCAGAAATTCCAGAAGGCGACCATCATCACGATGATCCGGTGGCAGAAGAAAAGCGCATGGCACTTGAATCCAATGGTCACAAAAAGACACCTTTGATGAAAGAAGTGTTTTTGAATCCCGGACTATTTCTTCTTTTATCCGGCATTATTGTAGGTTTTATCTCACGCTTGCAAGGTCCAAAAGTTGTTGAAATGGATGACCGATTTTTTGTCAGTCTTTTCCAGGGAATTTTGTGTTTGTTCTTACTTGAAATGGGAATGACTGCCGGACACAGAATGCATGACCTGCGCAATGCCAGCTGGCGTTTCATCGCTTTCGGCTTGATTTCGCCTAATATTTTCGCTCTTCTAGCTCTTGGCGTTTGCCACGCTACAAGTTATATAGTGCACGCACCCCTGCAACTCGGAACCTATGTTCTTTTCATGGTCTTATGCGCAGCAGCATCTTATATTGCAGTACCTGCCATCCAGCGACTGGCCATTCCTGAAGCAAGTCCTACCTTACCGCTTGCCGCATCGTTAGGTCTTACTTTCGTTTATAACGTGACTATAGGAATTCCACTTTATATTTTCCTTGCCCAGCAGTTACTCATAAATTTTCCAGTTAGATTGTAGAAATTGGTCGGACCAAAATTGGTAAAACGAACTTCATTCTGGGTAAGTTCGTTTTAGGGAAATGGAAGGAAAAGGTAGGCCACTTTATGGTGCTAAAAACAGCAAAAGTAAATATTTCACTAGACAAAAACAGCGCCATTTCACTCAGTCAGCAAATTTATGAATCGCTCAGAAACCAGATACTGAACGGCGAATTGAAACCTGGCGACCGCTTGCCGGCAGCCCGCAATCTGTCCAAAAGTCTCGATATCTCGCGTCCGACGCTTGCAACCAGTCTGGAACAGCTCGAGATGGAGGGCTATCTTGAAATCAGACAGGGATCTGGAGCCTATGTTTGCTCAACTCTCAAACAATCAAGCAAAACGCGATCTCAAGACGCTCATGGGCCAGCCAAGCTCCCTATTTCGGAATATGGCGAATATCTGGAAGCACTACCAGAACAGCCTCAAACCGGCTCTTCTAAGAAAAATGAACCTGAGATTTGCTTTTATCCATGGCGACCGGCCCTGGATCAATTTCCCCTGGAAGAATGGGCGCGCGTTCTTGGACGCCAGGCACGCAACTCGGATTTATCCGTTCTTGATTATGTGTTTGAAGCTCAAGGCGATTCCTGGTTGAGAGAAGAAATTTGCGGAATAGTAGAACGATTTCGGGGCGTAAAGTGCACTCCAGATCAAGTAATAATAACTATGGGCTTGAATCAGGGTTTGAACATAGCCGCCTCCCTTCACTTGCGCAGTGGTGCAAGCGTCGTGGTCGAAGATCCTGGCTATAGTTTTGCCTGGTCCGTTTTTAGAGGTCATGGAGCGAACGTTGTTCCAATATCTGTCGATGCTCAAGGGTTGCGCGTGGACTGGCTTGCAGACACACGTAACTCCAAACTGGTATATGTCATGCCTGCTCACCAGTTTCCTACCGGTGGAGTAATGCCCCTTACCAGGCGCCTAGAGCTTCTTGAATGGGCGCGCCGCAAGAATGCAATAATTTTGGAAGACGATTATGACAGTGAATACCAGGACCACGGCAAACCTATACCTGCTTTGATGAGCTTAGATACCAGTGGATGCGTTGTTTATGCCGGCAGTCTGAACCAATTGATGTTTCCCTCACTGGGACTCGGCTTTTTACTAGTGCCACCACACATGGTTAATCTCTATACCAGAGCACGACAATATGCAGGAGAGCAATTATCTGTTCATTTACAAAGAGCCATTGCAGAATTTATTCAAGAAGGTCATCTAGACAGGCATATCAAACGTTTGCGAGGACTTTACAGTGAGCGACGCAACTTACTGGTACAAGAACTTACCGAAACCCTTGGTGCCAAATGCGGTATCATAAATACCGGTGCAGGAGTATTCGTTCTGGCACGTTTCAAGAGCAAATTCAACGATGAAGAAATCATAGAACGAGCAAGAAAACTTGGAATTGGTCTTGTCAGTTCAAGACCCTTCTATCTCGTCCGCGCACCAAGAAATGAATTCATTTTAGGCACTGCTAATCTGAATGAAGAACAAATTGTGGAAGGCGTAAAGAGACTGGCAAAAATAATCGGTTAGGGTTTCACCCGCAAATAATGTTCGCGTAGCTCAGCTAACCCCGGGCATGATGCAGATTTATTTAATAATTACTCATTATTTAAATAATCAGAATTTATTACCAGGTTTAAATACATTTCCGCTTGTTTTAGCTTTTCTATTTTAGCTAGTTTTCAAGAATCTTTTCTCTCTATTACATAATTCACTTTTAAAACCCCAAAGTTTCTAACTCTAGCTGCAAAGGAAAACAATGATCGATGGAAACACCATCGTGGCGCTGCTTTTTCTTGTATGCGTGCTCGTCTATGTGTCTTTTCGCTCCCGCCGAAAGAAGGCTCAGGAGCCGATTTGCACTGGTTCGCACTGCACGCTACCCGACTGCGATGAACACGGGCCGCCACGACCCGATACTTCCAAGCTTCCTCCGCTGAAGCCCGAGCGTATTCACGAAAGCGAAGACCAGCTCGAAGCCAGAATGGAGCGCTTGCTCGCACGTCATCAATTCAGCGAGGGCGATTTCTTTGTCGAGCCTTACCTCCAGTTAGGCTCACTAGACCCCTGTCTGTCATTTGAAATCTTGTGGGCGCTGCCCATTGCAGAAACCCGAACTTGCCAGCTTTTGATCGAACAGTCACAGCCTGGTGTCCGGGTCAATCTGACCACTCGAGTGATCAATCTCGAAGGGGTGCCGCCTCACATGCTGTATTTTGCTCAGGTGCGTGGATTCAATCCAGGCTCTAAGCTCCAATATGCCATCGAACTTGGTGGCACGAAAGTTTTCTACGCCACAGCTCAAACGCCTATTGCACGCGAATCTCAAAATCAGAGATTCGCTGTGGTCGGCGATATGGGAGAAGGCAGCGAAGGTCAAAAGCAAATTGCCGATTTGATCTGGCAAGCACAGCCATCGCTTCTTGCTATCACTGGCGACGTCGTATACAGCCGTGGACGAGTGAAAGAATATCTCGCTCGATTCTTCCCCATCTTCAACGGCGTACCAGCCAGTCCACTTACAGGCGCTCCCATCATGCGTAGCGTCATCACATTCAGTTCAGGTGGCAACCACTGCTTCGGCAGGCGTCGCTCGAATACACAAGACTCGCTTGATGATTACGCCGACCTCTACGCGTATTTCATCTACCTGTCCATGCCTCTTAATGGTCCCAAGAAGAGCAGTGCCACCACGTCGGTACCAATCCTCCAGGGCAAGAATTGGCGTGTTCAAGCATTTCTTGACGCTGCTGGTTCGCGCTACCCGAGCCAGGCCAACTTCTCCTTCAACTGGGGAACTGCGTTCTGGCTCGTTCTTGACGCCAACGGTTATATGGACTGGTCTGAGCCGGAATTGCGACAATGGGTCGAGCGCGAATTGGCGGCATCCAAAACCGATCCAAACTGCGTATGGCGCTTTGTCAACTTCCATCAGCCCGCTTTCACCTCTCAGCCCAAGCACAAACTGGAAGTCGAAATTCGCAAGCTTTTCGACCTCTTCCAGAAATATGGCGTCAACGTCATCTTCAACGGTCACTCGCACTGGTACGAGCGGTCATACCCGCTTGGTTACGATCCGAGCCGAAAAGACAAAGACGGCAACTTGGGTCTGGACCTTAGCTTCGACGGAATCAACCGCCGTATACCTAAGGGCATTGTCAATATCGTCAGTGGCGCCGGCGGTGCCCAACTCAACGATGGCAAAGTCTCGCGCGATCCAACTACGTGGGAGGCTTTCACTTGCAAAATCGTGGCGGACCGTCATTCGTACACTTTGTGCGACATCAACGGCAAAACCCTCACCATTGCGCAAATCGATGAGGACGGCACTGTAATCGACAGGATAATGGTCGAGCAGCGCTGAATCAGCAAAAGATCTCAAAAGAAAGGATCAAAAAATATGACCATGTCTATCGCACTTGCAATTGGAGCGGGGTCCGTCGTTGCAGGCATTACGCTTGTAGCTCGGGCTCGCAAGCCCCAGGGCAAGTCACCCTTCCGGGAGGCACTCGATGGGCTCGCTACTGCCAAGGTCCAAGAACTTATGAACGAACTTCAGATCGCAGCGTATCCGGGATACGCTGCTGTCGAAGCCGTTCGCCATCAAGGTTCTCGTTCGAGCCGCTATGCCAAAATGAGCGCTAGCCAGCTCCAGAAAGAGCTTGCTTTCGCACTGGAGGAACTCTCCGGCGGCATTCAATACATTCGTCTCTACAACGCCCTGGAACTGAACGAACTGGGGCGCACGCCCGAGCAGATTCTTGCTTTGGTACGCTCGACTCGCGGCGATAGCAAGAACTTGCTAGACCGTCTGGCTGGCATTTGGGAGAACCAGCTCTCCCCGCTCGAGCGCGACAAGCTGGACCGATCCAAGGTTCAACAGATTCTTTGTCAGAATCGTGGACTCCTTGGTGAATTCGCCGCAGCCGAAGCCATTCTCAAGCAGGGTCAGGACCTCCTGGCTCTGCTTGCAAAATCGCCGAAGAAGGCTGCCTAACTCCTCCCTTGGAGAAAGGAGGGCAATCACATGCCCAACATGATCGATATCTTAAGTGCAGCCGCTCTGCTTCTTGCTGGTGCCATTTATGTCTGGTCTTGCGCCAGACGGGGTATCTGCCCGATTCCACAGAAGTTACTGTCCTTGCTTGCAATCGGCTCAACGCCCAATTCTGCCGGGAGCAATATCGCACCTTCTCAACAGGCGGTACCGCTGGCGGTGACAGACCCCATTCGCCAACCAATTTTGAGCGACCTTCAGGGAAACATACTCTCTGGACATGGGCGCGACCATGCGGTGCATCTTTTCGTCCAGTTCACCTGCGAGCCCTTCGATGCTCGTGTATGGCTGCGCGAAACGGCTGAGTCCTTCGTGGTCTCAGCCGCCGACCAGCACAATGCGGCACAAGCTTTCAGACAAAAAGGCGTGAATGGTGGCATTTTCGGTCACATTGCCCTTTCGGCTGCTGGCTACAAAGCGCTCGGCTTCCTCGATACCGAATTGCCCAAAGCGCTCAATCCGCAAGGTCGTCGCAATGTGCATGGATACAGCAATGTTTTTGCCGAAGGCATGAAAGCGCGTCAGCGCCTCCTCATGGACCCAGATCTCACAAGCTGGGACATAGGCTTCCAATCGGAAATTCATGCTGTGATTATTCTGGCTGGTGACAGCGCTGCCGATGCATTCAATGCCGGCGACTTTATCACCCAAAGCCTCTATGGCTTTGGCAAAGTGGTGGCACGCGAAACCGGAATGGGTCTCAAGCGTCAACTCGACCCAAATAACAAAGATTCGGTCGCACATGTCGAACATTTCGGCTATGTCGATGGACGCAGCCAACCGCTTTTCCTGGAAGAACAGGTGGCGTCCGAAAAATCGCAAGGCGGCATTTCAACCTATGATCCAAGCGCACCGCTTTCACTCGTGCTCGTGCGCGACCCGCTCGGCAAGGATGAATCGAGCTGTGGCAGTTTCCTCGTCTTTCGCAAACTGGAGCAAAACGTGCGCGGCTGGAACCGTGCCGTTGCCGCTCTGGCTGCCGAACTTGGAGTCAAGCAAGAGCTTGCTGGCGCCATGGCGATGGGTCGTTTCAAAGACGGCACGCCGGTGGTGAGTCAGAGCACATCGGGTCGTACCGACGTGCCCAACGACTTCGACTTCAGCATTGACCCCCAGGGATTACGTTGCCCCTTCCAGGCGCACATCCGCAAGACCAATCCTCGCGGTGAAGCCATAGGCGTGGCAGGCGACAAAACGCTCGAGTCCGAGCGCGGTCATCGCATCGCTCGTCGCGGTATTCCATATGGTGGCAAACTGACTACCTCGTCCGTGCCGGAGGAACAGCCTGAAGGCGGAGTCGGACTGCTTTTCATGTGCTACCAGAGTGACATCTGGGAGCAGTTCGAATTCATTCAGCGGCGCTGGAGTAATAATCCATTTTTCCTGCAGCCCGCAAAATCGAAAATGGGCGGCTATCCCCAAACAGGTCTCGACCCTGTCATCGGTCAAAGCACCAGAGCAATCAAAAACTCACCTCGCCCGGCGGCTTACTGGCCGAAAGGGTGGGGCAAAGAAACCACAAAGGTGGATGCTCAGATAGCCAATTTCGTCACTCTAAAAGGTGGCGAGTATTTCTTCTCTCCCAGCATGAGCTTCTTGCACAACCTGTAAGAAGTTTTTGAAACTCTAAGAACCGCAGGAGCAGCTCGTTTATAAAACGACTGCTCCTGCCTTTTTTATCAAAGCCTAGCGCTACTACTGCGGTTAGTATTTTCTAAAAGAACATGAAATGAGTATAAACAGCGTAGAAATATTGGTTTGGGTCCGATTCTTTAAATCGAATGTTAAAGCTCCTGACTACTACGGTCTATAATAAATAAGGCGAACCCGCATAATTCACGAGAGTGATACTAAAGTAAGTTGAAATGCCCTGTCATTT
>CAZFKB010000018.1:0-37040 GCA_964519785.1 uncultured Candidatus Obscuribacterales bacterium
GATATGCTCAGGTATTATATCGCCAGAAACCAGCGCCTTTAAACCTATAAAGTTTCAAAGCTGTAATTAAGGTCTAATTAAGCACTCGTAGCTTTAGCCAGAGACTTTTTTAGCTCTTCCACCTTGTCTAATTTTTCCCATGGCAATTCAAGGTCGGTACGACCAAAATGTCCGTAAGCAGCAACATTCTGGTAGAACTTGCCTTTATTTTTGCCTGGCATATCGCGCAACTCGAATGTTTCAAGAATTGCAGCAGGGCGCAAATCAAACTTCTCGCTGACCAGTTTCATGATTTCAGCATCCGGCATTTTTCCTGTGCCAAAAGTTGTGACATGAACCGATACAGGTTTTGCAACACCAATTGCATAAGCAATCTGAACTTCGCAACGATCAGCCAGTTTGGCTCCAACGATATTTTTAGCTACATAACGTGCTGCATAAGCGGCCGAGCGGTCTACTTTGGTTGGATCTTTGCCTGAGAAAGCGCCACCGCCGTGTCTTGCATAACCACCATAGGTATCTACGATGATTTTGCGTCCGGTAAGACCGGCATCGCCCTGTGGTCCACCAATTACAAAACGTCCCGAAGGATTGAAGTAATACTTGGTTTTTTCGTCAGGCTTGACACTCAGGTCCTGGAAGACTGGCATGACGACGTATGCTTTGAGGTCGTGCGCGATTTTTTCTTGAATTTGATCGTTGTCGGTAAGTCCACCGATAACTGGATCGTGTTGGGTGGAAATCAATATTGAATCGATTCTAACCGGGTTGTTTTTCTCGTCGTACTCGACAGATACTTGAGTTTTGCCATCGGGACGCAGATATTTGAGAGTGCCATTTTTTCTGACTTCAGAAAGACGTCTTGCCATTCTGTGAGCCAGTGAGATTGGCATAGGCATCAATTCAGGTGTTTCATTGCAAGCAAAACCAAACATCATGCCCTGGTCGCCAGCACCAATAGAATCTTTGTCTTGTTCTTTAGTTTTGAATACGCCGCCTGCAATGTCTGAAGATTGCTGGTTGATCGCAGTGATAACTGCGCAAGAATTGGCGTCGAATCCGCCAGATGTCTCTCCGATATATCCAATTTCTTCAACCACTTTGCGTGCGATTTGTTGATAATCCACTTTAGCTTTTGTAGTGATTTCACCGATCATTACTACAAGACCGGTTGACACTGCGCATTCGCAAGCGACACGTGCAGCTGGGTCTTGACTAAGTATATTGTCCAGAACTGCGTCTGAAATTTGATCGCAAACCTTGTCTGGATGCCCTTCGGTTACTGACTCGGAAGTAAATAGATATCGGCTCGACACGATAAAATCCTCTTATAAACTAGCCATACTCTAGCATTTTTAATCGGGAACTTCGCGAAGATCTGTTCATCATCTTTAAGTGTGAGAGTGATAACATTACTTAAGGACTGAGGCAGGCGATTTAATGGCGACAATTTATTCTCAAAAAAGCGACAGGGACCTGGTTATAGCCTGTCAGCGCCGCGAACAAGCGGCCTTTGAAGAATTAGTCAAGCGCCATCAAAAAACAGTTTTTGCCCTTTTGTATCAGCTTGCGCCAGATTGGACCGATACTTCGGATCTGGCTCAGGAAGTCTTTATACGCGTCTGGCGATCTATTAACAACCTGCGTAATCCAGGCGCATTCAGATCCTGGCTCACTCAAATAGTGACCAACCTTTTTTATGACGAACTTCGAAAACGTCCGCGCAAATTGCCAACCGTCAACATGGACGACAATCTGGGCGATGACGACAACGAGGGTGGTACCAAAGATGTTCCTGACGAAAGCACTTTACCGGATGAAAAGGTGCTCAACCAGGAATTATCTGATGTAATTCGTCAAGCAATGTTGCGACTCCCGGAACAGTTTCGAACCTCGATCGTCTTGAGAGAAGTGGAGGGATTAAGCTACGAAGAAATTGCAGTCATAACTAAAACCGAAATGGGTACTGTCAAATCGAGAATTGCCAGAGCCCGTCTGAAACTGCAAGAAATGCTTAAGCCTTATCTCGACCGCGAAACAAAAGACAACGCATCGACCGATACCAGTGAGGTTTCCGGATAATGGCTGAAGTTTGCACCAAATATCAAGAAGATTTATCCGCATTAATGGACCAGGAGCTCAAGGGCACTGACAAGACTTTGCTGGAAGAACATCTAATAGATTGCAAAGAATGCTTGTCAAGATTCGAGTCGCTCAAATCTTTGAGCAAATTTCTTGAAGATGAAGTCGAAACTCCCGACGCTCCAGACGATTTCTTAGCCAGTTTAAGTGCGAAGATTCCCTCAGTATGCCAGGTAATAGACGAAGACTTATCTGCTTATATAGATGCCGAATTACCGCCTCATGCTCAAGAAGGCGTCAAAAAACACCTTTCTGAATGTGCCGATTGTCTTGAAAAATTCAAATTATTGAATTCGACCAATCAATTGCTGAGCAAGGGTCTTGAATTACCTCAAGACCTCGAAGTCAATATCTGGGATTCGGTCAAATCCAGACTGGCTGTCGATTGTGAAATTATCGAAGCAGAATTGTCTGCATTCATAGATCAAGAAGTGGACAGCTCACGTCATTTAGCTATCACTAACCATTTGATGGAATGCCGTCCTTGCCAATCTAAGTTTGAGCGAATGGCTCAAGTTGGTGGTTTCCTGCGTGATAACTATCAGCCCAAATTCGAGGCGGACTTCGACCTCTGGCCTGGAATCAAAAGTAAGCTGCAAGTTGTCCCTTTCACACCAAGGACACAAGCAGCCCCAGCACGTCTGCATATAAGCAGCCGTTCCAAAATTATCGCAACGGCTGCAGCCGTCTTCATGGCGTTTATCGGAACCGGTGCATACTGGCTTTCCATGCCTGATGACGATACAGTTACACCACTTACTGCAGAAGGATATTTGATTGAATCTTCGTTTGATGATCCAGGTGGCGCACCCGAAGAGGTCATCTATGAACAATAAAAAGATGGGAGCGCTAACTTTAGCTTTCTGTCTTGGTATCTCAAATATTTCGTTGGCAAGCATTCCGGCTTATGCAGCCGATCCACAACAACCTTGCGGACACTGCCGAATCGACTACACAAGACTCGACCTTTCAGCAGATCAAAACAATAAGATCCAAGGCTTGGATAGAGAATTCCAAGATAAATACCAACAGATAAAGCCAGCCATCGTCGAAAATCAGCAGAAAGTTAAGAAGTTGATGGCTTCTCCGCAATCTGATGCAACCGAAATAATGATGGTGCAACAAAAAATCGACGACTTGCAAGGTGAGTTGCGCAGATTTGCTGCTCAAATTTTGATCAAGAAAAAAGAGTGTCTCAACCCTACTCAAAAAGAAAGGCTTGAGCAAATGATCAAAGAAGAACTGATAAAACGGGGACAAGACAAAGGCGGGGTCCAGGCGAATCCCGTTCCTCAAAGATGGCAGAAACTCATTCGCGGAGTAGAAGGGATATTCAATCCTGATAGCAAATGAGGCGTTTTCGTGGAAATAAAAAACGCGTTCTGGCCTATATAGGGCTTGAGTCTAGTGCGCCCGATAGAGTCGCATATTTGCAGCAAGCAGTGCAAATGCTCAAATTCATCAATTTGATTGAGCTTCTAGATTGCTCCAGTTTTTATGAAACAGAGCCTGAATCAGACAGCTCAGAGTCTGGCAAAGAGCGCAAAATATGGCCAGTCACAGCAGTAACTGCAATCGAAACTGCTTTGTCTGGCGATGAGTTGCTTGAAGTTATACGCGACATCGAATCGCGCTTGAACAACGTCGACAAAGCAAATGGCCGTAAGTCTTCGAGTGAAAATATTTCGCTTCAATTATTGCTTTTTGGAAATGAAACGCTGAGCACTTCCTACCTTACTATCCCGCATCCATCGCTTGCTGCACGAGCATCTATCATTGTACCGATGCTTGAGCTGGCACCAGAGACGGTTCATCCAGAGCTAAACAAATCGCTTGCTCAAATACATGCAGATCTGCCTTCGCTCGAACAAGTTCTATTATATGGAACGCGAAAATCGGAGCTCCAGGATGACTGAGATTCTTCGCTCTGGAGTGGATATTTGTTCAATCGCTCGAGTCGAAGAAGTTTATCAGAAGTTCGGTGAAAAATTTTTACGTCGAATTTTGACACAGCAGGAAGCGGCTTACGTCAAAAGTAGTAGCCGTCATCTCATAACCCGACTGGCAGCGCGTTTTGCTGCTAAGGAAGCGATGATGAAAGTGTTAGGCACAGGAATTGTTGGCGCTGGATGGCACGAAATCGAAGTAGCAAAGGCACCATCTGGTGAGCCTTCTATTCTTCTTCATGGGCGCGCAAAAATACGTGCAGAACGGCTTGGGCTGCGCAAAATATCTTTGAGTATGAGTCACGAAAAGGAGTATGCAGTGGCTTTTATTGTGGCAATGTAATACTCTGCGCATAAATTTTCATTTGTGGGAATATCTTTTTCAATGAGCGATAACGACACTACCGAAAAGAAAAACGAATCTGCCGAAACTGAGGTCAAAGCCGAGGTGAAAGCAGAACCCAAGCTCGTGGGCGATAAAGCTTACCAGCATCAGGGCGCTATGGTTGAATTAACCCCGGCAAGCGACTTTTCTATCATAAAAGCGGAAACTTCACGCGGTGTGGTGCTTGGTTTACTTGTTGCTTTAGGCGTCATAATTTATTTCAGCTATCAATCATTCCAAGCTGATTACATGCTTTTATTTTGTGGACTATTCGTTTTTCTTGGTGTTTATCCAAGCATCAATCTAAATGTGAAAAACGGAAACAGCAAAATAATTCTAGAAGTGAGCATCGCTTTTGCGCTTTGTATGTGCGTTTTCTTTGTACTCAAAGCCATGCAAATCCCTCAAGATCAGCATAACAAAGTCTTGATCATATTTGTCACCTTGCTTGGGATGCGTTATATCTTCTTTCCTGCCTACAACGTAGGTGTGGCTGAAGATCAAAAAGCTTCAAATTAGTCTTAGTCTAAAACCTAGAGTGGAGGCTCTTCTTCATTGAGAGGACGTCCGATTGCCAGTGCCACCATTAAGCACTGATCCACTCGTTCCATTAATTCTTGAGGGAATTGTCCAATTTTGCTAACTAGTAAAGTCTTTGGAATAGTGGCTATAACTGTGCAATCTATCACGCTGTCCAGTCTCAAGCCGCCAAGTTTTCCTTCTTCGCTATCCATTTTTATTACAACTTGAGTGGGCTCGCGAGAAGCTCTTGTGGTGTTACTAGTCAAAGGCACCAATAACACATCGTCCAGACGCAAATTATTCGAGTTGTTAGAAATGAGCACTGCCGGGCGACGCTTGGTTTGAGTCGTTCCCTCATCGGTAGTATAAGGAAACGAAACCAAGACAACATCGCCTTTTCTGTAGCTCTGTGCAGGTTTCGAAGTCATCGAAAATGAAACCGCTGTCTTTTTTGGTGGTAAGTGCGAACAGCCTTAATTGTATCAGTTTGACAAGGTCGCGGCACGCACTCTCAGCCAAAAATAAGGCCAAGCCAAAATGGGCGCCTTAGGCACCCTCGCAAAAATCTATCGGTTATTCAGCCAATTTCGATTCACGGGCTAGATGTCAGCGTAAGCCTCTTCCATAGCCAGATCAGCTTTGATGCTGGAGCAGGACATTTGGACCGCTTCCTCTCTGCTGGCTAATTGCCAACTTCTCCACACCTGGCGGGCGGCGTTCCAAAGACCTTCTCTAAACGAGATGGGTTCGGGTTGCTTTTCTTCAGTACGATAAGGATCAGGCATATTTGCTTGGACCTCTTTGTTGACGGCAAGTCACAGTTTTACCACTATAGTATGTGCCCTAAATTTTCAGTTTGAAGACACACCTACAAGAGATTCATACCCACTCAAGAGAAAGATTATCCGCCCCTAATATTAAACATTTCTAATATTTGGGAACTCGTTTATTTATTCTCAAAACGGTCTGGGAAATTTTCTTTCAAGAAATCAATTGTTCTTTGAGTTCCGCCGCCTGGCACGATAATTTCTTTGACACCTTTACCAAGCAAAATTTGGCGGTCTTCTTCAGGTATGACACCACCGCCGAAAACCAGAATATCTTCTGCTTTGGCTTCTTTCAAAAGCTCGACTACACGAGGAAGCAAAGTAAGATGAGCGCCAGACAAAATGCTTACGCCTATGGCGTCTACGTCTTCTTGTATTGCTGTTTCGACAATTTCTTCAGGTGAGCGGTGCAAGCCTGTGTATACGACCTCGACACCTGCATCGCGCAGGGCTCGAGCGATTACTTTAGCTCCGCGATCGTGTCCGTCCAGTCCGGGTTTGCCGATTAGAACTCTAACTTTTTTGCGTGTCACTGTAGCTACCATTTCTTTGCCGTTTAATATTGATGGAATTGCCCAAAGCCAAAGTATAAAGCCTTAGCCGGCATTTTTTAAGACTTTTGGCTTTTAGCAAGAATAATTTGAGCTAATTGACCAAAATCGCTCAGATCGTACTTATTGAGAAAGTATCGGCAGTTTTTCGAAAATAGAATAGTGAACTTGATAAAGGATGGCTGGCTGAATTCTCTAACCTCTTGCCATGGTATGCGAACACGCCAAGCAAGCAGATGTAGAGTGATGGCGTCCTTGTCTGTTTCTACTTTGTTCGCCTCCAATATCATTGGCGCCGCCATGAAAACATCTATCAGAGCCAGGAACATGAAAAAGAAAATTTCGCGCGCTGGGTGCAAAAGTCTGTGATCCTGATATCGATCGATAAAGCTTCCGACCATGGCCACGTTTAGTACAACAACGACTAGAACCCAAAAAATTCGCAAAATATGCTTCCACAAAGCTCGCTTAAAGCTATGATTTGCATCGACGTCGAAGCCCTCAGGCAAAGTGCTTAGCTCCTTGCGCATTTTGGCTCCTTTTACGGGAACTTGAGTCTCTTTGGTGTCGACAATCTCTTCGACTTTTTTCTTTTTGCGCTGGGCCATAGTGCTTTCGAGCTCGAAGTGAGGTTACTACAGTTTAAGTATAAAAACGGTCCTACCATATAGGATATAGGCAAATGGCAAAGATCAAACTATCAGACTATCTATTCAAGCGAATCCAAGAGTTTGGTGTCGATAAAACTTTCGGCATCCCTGGCGATTTTGTTCTGCCTCTTTATGCGGCACAACAACGAATCGGTATGGAAACTGTGGTTCTGACCCACGAGCCCTCTATAGGCTTTGCCGCAGACGCCTATGGCAGACTGCGCGGACTGGGTGTAGCTCTCACCACATATGGAGCTGGCGGCTTGAATATGATCAATCCGGTCGGGCTTGCATATGCAGAAGAGTCGCCATTGCTCGTAATTAGCGGCGCTCCCGAAACCAAATTCAGATCGAACAAACCCCAATTCCACCACTGCGTCAAAGATTTCGAAACACAGTTGCGCGTGTTCGAGGCAGTTACCGAATCGCAAGCAGTGCTCAATAATCCACTTTTGGCTCAAGCCGAAATAGATCGGGTGATTGAAACCACAGTTAAAAAATCGCGTCCAGGTTATATCGAAATCCCGCGCGACATGGTCAATGTTGAAATCGAGATAGAAGATCGCATACCTGACACCATCGAAAATCAGGCGCCCACAGAAGCAACTTATGCTGCTGTCTCTGATATCTTGTCCAAACTATCAAGCGCAAAACAGCCAGTTTTAATGGCAGGTGCACAGCTTCGTCGCTTTCATCTTATGGACAAAGTGATTGCGTTTTGCGAATCGCTAAATATTCCAGTAGTCACATCAATTCTTGGAAAAGCCTCTTTTCCTGAGACTCACCGCAATTTTATCGGCAATTATTTTGGTCAGTTCGGCAATCCAAAAGTAAAAGAATTTGTCGAATCTTCCGATTGCATTTTGTGTCTTGGTGCTGTTTTGACCGAGATGGAAACTGCTGGATATACAGCAAAATTGCCTGTAGAAAATTTGATTCAAGTTACATATCAGGATGTCTCAGTCGGACATCGCTCTTATCTTGGACTCGATATCAAATTTGTTGTCGAAGAGCTGGTCAAACAAGCCGCCAAATCAAAATCGGTCAAATTCCAGATTCCAAAAATCGATCCTGAAGAATTGCCAGAACAAAAGCCTGAAGACTCACTCAAAGTCAGTCACGTCATAAGGTCGCTCAATGCTGTTTTGACATCAGATTTTGGTGTGGTAAGCGATGTCGGCGACTGCTTGTACTCTGGGCTCAGTCTTAAAACAGATATCTTCATAGCTCCTGGTTATTATTCAAGCATGGGCTTTGGAACACCAGCAGGTATTGGCGCTCAGTTTGCCAATCCCAAACGTCGCTCCATCATTCTTGTTGGAGATGGTGCATTTCAAATGACCGGCATGGAAATAAGCACCGCCATCAAACATGGTATCAATCCAATCGTGGTGCTATTTAACAATTCAAGTTATGCCATGCTCAAATTTATCGATCAACAGCGCGACTATTACGATCTCTCTCGCTGGGACTATGTCAAACTGACTGAAGCTATCGGCGGAAAAGCAATGCGCGCCAAAACCGGGGCCGAGTTTAGCGATGCACTTTCGCAGGCGCTCAAGTCTGACAAGCTATTCTTGATTGATGCAATACTCGATAAAGAAGATATTTCGCCAACGCTAAAACGTCTAACCGACCACTTTGGCAAAAAAGTGCGAGCTGCTCTAGCACAGGCAAACTAGTAATGTGTGCTCGAGCAATTACTGCTTTAGCACAAAAAATAAGTAATAACTTGTCCTTTGCTCTTTGTTTTTGCTTTGCTCTGTTTCTTTCTGGATGGTTTTGTCAGGAATCGCTTGCAAAAGATTCAGGCTGGATCGAAGGCGATCAAGCTAAATTCAACGCTGAACAAAAACAAAAACAAGATGCAATCAAGCATCAAGAGTTGCAACGGCAATTGCAATATCAGGAACATTTAAAACAGCAACAAAACTTGCAACAACCAACTGTGTACAGACCTAATTACTCACCCTATTTTGGTCAATATGCACAGCCGCAAATGCAGCCAAATCACCAAGTACAACAACAACAACAGCACCAACAACATTTGCAACCGCCAGTGCAACACATGCAATTCAACGAAGAGATTGAGTCGCACTCAAAAGCAAAACACTCTAATTTTGCAAGCAAAGCTCTGGCTGCACCAAAATCTGTAGCTGGTGCCATAGCTGGTGTCACAATAGGTGTGCCTGTGCATGTCACAAAAAGTATTAATCAACACTCAAAAGCAATGAAGCAAAGCATGAACGATGGCTTCGCTGTCGAGGACAAAGAAATCGATCTGGCTGGACGTGGGATGTCAGCGATGTGTGCTTATCCTTTTGGTTTTATGTCCGGGATGATCCACGGAACCATCAAAGGTGTTGGGCGCGGCATAAGTTCTGGAAGCAAAAAACCTTTCAGCAAAGAATCTTTCAGTATGGATGACCCTAAGACAGCGCCTCCTCACTCCAACTAGATAGAAGACTTATTGCTCGTATTTCGCGAGCCGCTATTTTCTTCGTCTTCTAGCTCGTAAAAAGGGTGCTCTGCTCTTAGATTGGAGGGCGTAGCGTGAGATTGAGATTCCATGCTTTGCGAATTTGAGTTCTTCGAAATTATCCAGGGAGTAACTGCAGCAATTAAATAATAAGTTCCTGCCAAAAGACAAATCAAAAGCATCATCCCTGATGGCATGAACTTTTTTGTTTTATTGAGTCTCATCGCAAACACGAGCATCAAAGTATCAGATATTGCAAAAGCCGCGAATTCAGCTGCTGTGGGTGCAATAAAACTGACACCAAGACAGGTGAAAAGCAAAACGGCACTAGCTACTCCCGCGATCAAAGATGGCTTGCTTTGCGCTTTGACAAATCCCATTATTCCGCCAGCTGCAAGAAGAACACCATGCAGGATTATTACTATTCGCACCACATCAAGTGCGCACAACTGATTAGCTATAAAATCCATATTCATTGCGAATCTATCCTCAATTTCACAATTGCGCCAGGTCGCATGACCATGAACACGACATAAATTGGCGCAAACAAAACGAAGACAGCACCAGCGTAAAGCATTATAGAAGGACTGTACGGAATCATAGAAATTACTGCACAAATGAGAACGATGCTAATCGGTACAAAGATAATCCCGAAGTTAGGGACGCACGAAAGACGCACTTCATCTCCACTTTTCAAACTGAAATTGATCCGGTTGGTTTTTATAAAAAGGTATCGAACATCTGCAAGATGGCTGCCCGGCTCGACTGCGTATTCTAGATCGTAATGTTTGACGTCACCTACTCTTCGATCATCGACAAATAGCTGAAACGGCGACGACCCTCTTTTGAAAAGCGACTTATACGAGATTACGACTTTTGCTTCCATATCCATGACAGTAGTATAAGCCTTAAGTGTCGTTTGGTCTTTTTGTATTGAAGGGTTCTTTTTTGCATTCACGGGGTCTTTTTGCTCTTGGGTCACATGAAAGCTTTTTGGACAATAAAACTTTCAACTGACTCCACGACCAAAAAGGCAGATCAAAATCTAGCCACCAGAACTGCGCAATAGTGCATCGTATCAAAAAAAGTAGTAAAGGGAGCCCTCGCCAATGAAGCGAGCGACTCCCTTAAGGAGGTTGTACCAGAGGATTCCCTGAGGTTACGACGATTACTGGTTGTTGTTAGAACCGTAAGGGTTGTAGCTAGGGGTCTGGGAAATTTGGGTTTCGGGTTGTGTGTATGGGTTTTGCACTACTTGCATTTGTGGTGCAGGTGTTGGTGCATAAACTGGTTGCACAGGAGCTTGCTCAGCAACTGGCTCGAAGCTTTGAACGGCTTCAGGAGCTACAGCGCCTTGCTGATTCTGCCATGCATTCATGTTGAAGTTTTTGAATGTTTCTTCAATCAATCCAGATTTTTCTCTCAGCAAGTATTCGATATAGTCACCACGGCTCATTCTGGATGAAGCTACTTGCTCATCGAGAAGTCTGTGTGCCATTGGGGTGACGCAAACGGCAGTGGTGGTACCACGGTTCTTGCCGAAGAAGAACGACTTGGCTCCGCCTTTGGGTCCAGTTTGCTTCAATACTACTGGTAATCTCAACGGGGGCATGCCAGCGCGTTCACGAATAAGCTTTTCGACATAGTCGCCGTTTGAGACGCCTGCAGCTGATGCTTGTTCTTTGAGCAGTTGTCTGCCCAGAGCGGTCAGGTTAAAAGAAACCGAACCTGATTCCTTGCCTGGGAAGCGCGATCTTCTCGGCGAGGAAGTTTTGACTTGGGTGTTATTTTGGACCGTTGTGTTCATTAGCTAATCGGCGAAAAAAACCAGAATACATATTTACTGATCTCGATTCGCCATCCCTCCTTTTCTATAAAAACACGAATCCTACTGGTATCGATCATATTTCGAACTAGTGACGCGGCGTTGCCAGCGCACTTTATACAATTCATTGAATCTTGCTTTGACACACGTCATCAATGAGGTAAGAAAAGTTGCCTTGTTTCGATCCTTAACGGCGTCACATTTTACTTATGAACCGTTTTTTTCTGGATGGGACAAGACCGCTTTCCAAGACCTTGATTATAGAACACACGCGATCGATTTTGATGGAAGTCATGTATTACTATCTTCTCATCCAACCAGCTTCGACAGCTCTCAGCAACACAACTCTTAAAGTGGTGGCAGAGTCGTAAACGAGCCAATGACAAGGGAATTAAAGATATATGCGATGAACGTCCCGAAGATAGCTCCGACCAAAACTTCAAATGGAGTATGTCCTAGAAATTCTTTAACCTTTTCACCGCTCAAATGTGGGTGCTCAGAGAAGAGCTCAGTCATCATTTCGTTCAACACTTTAGCCTGCAGTCCAACGTGTCTTCTGACCCCTGCAGCGTCGTACATAACGATCATGGCAAGACACAAGGCAATAGCAAAAGGAACAGTGTTGAAGCCGACAATAAGCCCCACAGAAATCGCCATACCCATCGTGCAGCATGAGTGACTCGAAGGCATGCCACCAGTTTTTGCCATCATGCGCAAATCGAACTGACCAGTTCGTATAAATTTGGTCACTATTTTGACTGACTGAGCAAGAAGACTACAAAGCAAAGTGACAACTATCACTTGCCAACCTCTGCCGTGCCCGTCAACAGTGTTTGGTGGCTGTAGAACGCTTGAGGCGTCGGCAAAAGACAAAAGTGAAATTAGTGAATCAAAACTCATTTTTAGTGACTTCTAGTAATTGCAAATCTAAGTAATTCTGACAAAACAGGCAAGGGAGCAAAAATCAAATTGTGGTCATTTAGTAGCGCTTCACCTTCCTCCTGGAGCTGAGTCAATTTCGCTCTTGCACCATCTTCACCGAAAATGCTCACCCAGGTAACTTTATCACTGGCGACGTCTTTTCCTGGCGTTTTGCCAATAACTTCAACGCTTCCATTTATATCTAACAAGTCGTCGGCGATTTGAAACGCCAGTCCAAGCACAAGACCAAATTGACGAAGTGCCTCTAGTTGTTCTTTAGAAGCCACATGTTTGCCGTCTTTTGAAGCAAATCTTGCTCCCGACCACAAGCTGAACGCAATCAATGCTCCGGTCTTTTCGTCGTGAATTCTCTTGACATCTTCGTCTTTTAGTAAATCAAAAACCTGACCGCCAACCATTCCTGGAGCACCGGCTGCCACAGACAATTCTTTTATGACTTCAAGAACTGCTTCTTTGGAAACATTTTCTGACGTTCCTTCTATTATGTTTTCCACTGCGCGCAAAATGAGCGCATCGCCTGCGAGCAATGCCATCGCTTCGCCAAAAACCACATGATTAGTCGCTTTCCCTCGACGCATATCGTCATTGTCGAGACAGGGCAGATCGTCATGGATCAAACTCATCGCATGAATCATCTCGATTGAACACGCAAGAGCCGATACTTGCTCGAATATTTTTTGATCCAATTTGTTGAAGTCGAGATTTTGAGATTTAGTTTGCGCGCCGCTTTCTATGTATAGAACAGTCTCACACGCTGCCAGACACAAAAGTGCGCGCATTCGCTTACCTGGCGACATGAGCGAATAGCGCATACTCTCGGACAAAATGAGCGGAACTCGCGCATCACATTCCCAATTTTTGAGCGTGGCTTCGAGCGCGGACTCAACAGCTTCGCGCCTAGACGTTGTATAAGCTTTCATGTCTAAAGAGTGAATCTTAGTCATCATTTTTTGAAGAATCCGGAAAATGACTTATACAGTTTGAGACCTTGCATGCCCCAATTGATGATGCTTGCGTCTTTCTTGAGCAGCATCTGCGCTACAGGCATAAGCGATTTTACAATGGTGGCAAATCCGGCGGCATCTTCCTGACTGACTGATGTAGCGCCTTTTATCTTGTATCTGATTTCTTGCAACTCCTGCCTGTAATAAGGAAACATTACTCGAGCCATATCGCGTCCCAGTTCTGCGTGTTCTTCAATTTCCATGAGCAAATGCTTGAGTCTGAAATAGTACATTCCAAGCCCAAGAAGAAACAACGAAAATCCGATGCACAAATACAAAGCAATTATTTTTATTGTGTCCATCCACACTTCACCGTTTGCAGCTTGCGGTGCAGACAGTTCTACATAGATACGATAAGCAATCGGAATGGCTAAAACGACCATAAATGCAATAAAGCAATTGAGTGCAAGTTTTGCTTTTTGTATGAGCTTATCGCGATTAATGGCTTGAAATGCGTCAGTAAGAGGACCAAACACTTCGGGGTGTTCGCTCACTAAAAACAATTCTTGCTTTTTTTCTGTTTCCATTGGTCTTGCTTATTTGATCAAATCGCGTCCAATGAGCATGCGCTGAATCTGATTTGTTCCTTCATAAATCTGTCCAGCTTTAGCATCGCGGAAGATGCGCTCAAGCAGAAGCTCTGGTTTGAGTCCTGCCATACCAAGAATAGACATTGCTTCAGTTGATACTTTCATAGCAGCATCTGTTGCGGTGATTTTAGCCATCGCAGCAAGAGTGACGTCAGCTGCACCTCTGTCAACTGTAGCGGCAGCCTGATATGTAAGCACGCGAGCGGCTTCGACTTGTATTGCAAGTTCGCCTATTTGCGCTGCAACTTGTGCAAACTTGCTTGATTCCACCAATTGCTCTGGTGTCATATCTTTGTTTTGATCTTTGAGACCTTTCAAAAGCGCATCAAGAGCGCCTTGCGCCCAACCTGTCGCTTGCGCTGCTATAGTGATTCGACCTTTTGCAAGACTGGATAAAGCAACTTTGCGTCCCTGCCCTGGCTGACCAAGCACGTTATGTGCTGGCACACGACAATCGGTAAAAACAAGTTCGCAAGTAGAATATCCGCGCATTCCAAGCATGTCGAATTTCTGTCCGATTTCAAAACCTGGATATCCACGCTCGACAATAAAGGCAGTTATAGTCTGGTCTTTCTTGCCTTCACCTTTGGATTCGGGAAACGGCACATGTGGCTCGCCTGAGATTTTTGCCATCACAATGAAAATATCGGCAGAGGCACCACTTGTGATGAATGTTTTGGTGCCGTTGATTACATATTCGTTTGTGCCAGAGTCGAAATGTGCCTGAGTCTGAAGTGCAGCAGTATCCGATCCAGCATTAGGCTCGGTCAAACCAAAGGCTGCCAAGTACTTTCCGCTTGAGCAGTGGGTCAAATATTTTTCCTTTTGCTCCTGAGTCCCAAAGCGATAAATGGGCTCCTGGCACAAAATGTGCACCCCGACCGACGACATGACCGGAACGCAGCGTCTTGCAAATTCTTCGTTTACAAGACAAAAACTCGTGTAGTCGCCGCCTCTGCCGCCAAAATCTTTGATGAAAGGCAGCGCACCAAATCCGACTTGACATGCCTTTTCGAAAAGGTCGCGACGAAACTCATTTTTCTTGTCGCTTGCCATGGTCTCTTCGATACTGATGTTGTCAGCAAATTCTCTGGCTAGTTTGAGCCAAGTCAATTGTTCTTGACTGTAAAGACCAGAGGAAGTAATGTCAGTGCCAGACTGCACCCCGGATTGAACTCCAGCCATAACTTTTGAATGCACCTCAACCATCGTAAAAACCCTGCAACGACTTTCGCCAAATTTAGACTCTAAATAATATCAGTGAATACATCATCTGAGACTCTTCCTTTAGTAAAACCTTCTCTTTTGAAACGCGGCGACAAGATTGGCATCGTCGCGCCCGCCTCGCCTAGTTTTGAAGAAGGCAAACTCGAATTTGCCACTAAGCGCTTATCTGAGCTGGGTCTGCGCTTTGTTATCGGCGAGCACGTATTCGACTCGCTTGGCGATCTGGCTGGTTGCGACAAAGACCGTGCAGCAGACATCAACAAATTTTTTGCTGACAAGCAAATAAAAGCCATCATGGCAATTCGTGGTGGCAATGGCAGCGCGCGTTTGCTTTCGATGCTCGACTGGGACTTAATCAAAGCCAATCCCAAAATTATCATGGGCTATAGCGATATAACTGCCCTTTTGCTTGCAATTCATCAAAAAACGGGACTAGTCACTTTTCACGGACCCACTGCAAACACGTTTTTCGAAAGTCCTTACACATACGAGTATTTTCAAAAAGCGGTAATGGACAAAAATCCAATTGGCGAGATAGGCGATCCAGGAGAAAAAGAATGGGCACCGGACTATCCGCCTGCGCGCATGGTTCTGACCAAGGGAGAGTCCGTGGGCGCGCTTACCGGCGGTTGTCTTACCTTAATCAAACAATTGATGGGCACCAGATACGAAATTGATACCACAAACAAAATTCTATTTATCGAAGATGTAAGCGAAGAACCGCACAGCATCGACAGAATGCTCACCCAGTTAGATTTAGCTGGGAAATTCGACCACATCAAAGGTCTTATCATAGGCGAGTGTGTCGGCTGTAAACCAGGCGCAAGCAAACGCGAGCGCATGACGCTCAATATGAGCATCGAGCGTATATTCAAAGATCGTTTTTCTAACTTTCATGCACCAGTTGTTTATGGAATGCGGCTTGGTCATTCAAGCGAGAAAATGACACTACCACTTGGAGTCAAAGCACGACTCAGTGCAAAATCAGATGTAGTACTCAAAATCGAAGAGGCTGCGTGCTCGCCATGACCATTTATCCAAAAGCTCTAAAGAAAGGCGATCAAATAGCGCTCATAAGTCCAGCATCGCGCCCAGAGAGCGCCCAGGCACTTGCACGAGCAGAAGCCGTTGTTGAAAAAATGGGATTCAAACCAGTCATTGCCAAACATGCTCTTTCAAGCAATGGATATCTTGCCGGCACAGACGAAGAGCGCTCCCAAGATATTATGGACGCTTTTTTGAATGATTCTATATCAGGCATTTTTTGTCTTGAAGGTGGTTTTGGCAGTATCAAAACGCTTTCGCATCTAGATTATTCGCGGATCAAAAAACATCCAAAAATAATTATGGGCTCTCACGAAAACACTTGTTTGCTCACAGCTTTGCAAAATCAAACGAGTTTGGTTGTTTTCCACGGTCCAAATATTTGTTCAATAGACAAAGTTGAAGCTATTGCCGAAATCAAATCCACTTTGTCTTCAACAACTCTATTGCCACCACTTACTCCAGGCGCGTCTTCATTTCCGCCAGGCTTTCATCACACAGCCTATCCCGGAAATGCCCAGGGCACTCTTCTTGGTGGCAACCTTAATGCGCTTGCGTCTTTGATGGGAACCAAATACAGTGCTCACTTCACAAATAAAATAGTCTTCTTTTGTGAGCGCGGCGAACGCAACGACATAATCGAGCGATGGTTCACCAGTCTGCATCTGGCTGGTTATCTCAAGCGTATTGCAGGTATCGTCTTTGGCGAATTTCCAGATTGTGGTCCTAAAGACTCAGCATCAATGAAGTCTTATCAGGATATTTTGAGCGAGCGTGTAATTGAACACAAAGTTCCCACCACGTTCAATATGCCTGTAGGCGATTCGTCTTTGTGTCGGGTGATGCCAATTGGAATCAAAGCCAAACTCGATGCCACAAACGGCAAACTAGAATTTGCAGAACCCGCCCTTTTGTAATCACCAGATTGCAGAATGATTAAGTATGTCGGCTAGGCTAGACTACGTTGCGTCAGCATCCAGGATGTCGGCTTCAAGACGGCTGCGCTCTGCAGACTTGATACTTGTCACCGCAATTGGTATCGCCTGCAAAATATCGGACGCGAGCAGTCCGGCGTCGCCTAATTGTTCGCTAAGTAAATCGCCAGCGCGTCCATGGATGTACACGCCAAGTATTGCAGCTTGCATCGGGTCCACTTTTTGAGCAAGCAGTCCGCCAATGATTCCTGCCAATACATCTCCTGCACCAGCAGTTGCCATTCCTGGATTACCGGTCGGATTGATGAATACTTCTTCGTTCCAGTTTGCAATCACAGTCATGGCGCCTTTGAGCACTACTATGGCATTGAATTTTTTTGCTGCGTCAATTGCTGATTTTATGCGGTCTTTCTGAATATCTTCAGTAGAGCAATTAAGCAATCTCGACAATTCTTTTGGGTGGGGGGTCAAAACAAATTCGCCAGTATCGGGCAAATGATACGAGTCTGAGCCTCCTTTTGTCGCAAGAGCGTTTAAGGCATCGGCATCAACTACACATGGACAGCTTATTTCAGAAAGCAGCTGACAAACAGCATCTACAGTTTCGGGATCGGTCGAAAGTCCTGGACCCACAATTGCAGCTTGAACTACATCGAGCTGTTTCTTCATTTTTTTAACGGCTTCTTTATTCAAGCTACCGCTTGCAGTCTCAGGCATGGGTTTGCATATAAGTTCTGGAATCGAAATTTGTTGCGATACCGATTTTGGTGCGGCAAGATAAACCAGACCCGCTCCAGTGCGCATGGCACTTAGCGCGGAAAGAGTGGCAGCTCCAGCCATTCCTTCGCTACCCGCAACACAAAGTACATGACCAAAAGATCCTTTGTGTGCGTTTGCTGGTCGTATTGGAAGCATTTCTCTAACCAGCTCGATAGTCGAAAGATTTATATCGGGCAAATTATCTGGAATTTCGGGCAGACCAATATCTACAATCGAGATATTGCCCTTATAATTTGTGCCTGGATAACACATGAGACCAGGTTTTAAATAACCAAAAGTGACAGTTTCGTCTGCACGAATTGCAGCGCCATTTATCTGTCCTGTGTCCGAATCGATACCAGATGGCATATCGATAGATAAAACCCGCTTGCCACTTCTATTTACTGCTTCTATCACGCGTCGGTGCACACCTTCGACGTCGCGAGTGAGCCCAGTACCAAATATGGCATCAATCACAAGTGTTGTATCAAAAAAGACCTGGTCTATTACAGGATCAGACAAAACAGCACCTGTTTCACTATCTTGCAAACGGTGCTCCGAAATCATACTTGCAGGGTCAATGACACGTATGGGCACATTCATTTTGAGCAGGATTTCTTTATTGACCTGAGCTTCTTTTGTAGTCATCTTGATGTCGACTATTTGATCTGACTCAGCAAGCGCCTGTCCGCCCTTGGACGAAGACTTGATCGAAAGCTGTTCGCCTTCAGCTTTTCTGTCTATCAAGCAAACAGTAACTGGTACACCCCAGAGAGTAAGATAACGTGCCACCACCAGACCGTCGCCACCGTTATTGCCGGTGCCGCATAAAATCACTACGTCGCCAGGACTTTCTTGCCACATTTTGAGTGCGCGCATCGCCGCTCCACGCCCGGCAATTTCCATGAGCACTTGACCCCAGGGGGAATCAAAAGCCTGAATCCATTCTTCTTCCAAAGAGCGCATCTGCTTTGTGGTCGGAATACGCATATCTGTGACCGCGAGGCCTCCAAAACGACTTTATATATAGATGAACGACAAAGCACTAATTTTCTCACGTACTTTACAGTTGGCAACGGTTGATTATTTCGATTTAAACGCGAATACAGCGAGCAAAATGCTCCGGTGCTTTTTCTTCCAAAGGCGGAAAACCAGCCAGACAAGCATCGATTACAAGCGGACATCGGTCGGCAAAGCGACAGGCGTCAGGCAGGTTAATCAAATGCGGCGGCTGCCCTTCGATGGGTTTTAATTTATCCGGCTTGTCGCCACTAGCATGAGAATGAGTAAGATTGGACTTGGGAATGCAATCTATTAACCCGCGCGTGTAAGGATGCTTTGGATCTTTGAACAACAAAGAAACCGGGGCCGATTCAACTATCGAGCCTGCGTACATCACAGCGACGTGATCGCACATCTCGGCAACGACGCCAAGATCGTGGGTGATCATCATTATGGCTGTTCCTTCTTCTTTTTGAATAGAGCGCAGTAAATCAAGAATCTGTGCTTGAACAGTCACATCTAGCGCGGTGGTCGGCTCGTCTGCAATGAGAAGCTGCGGCTTGCACGACAAAGCCATTGCAATCATCACACGCTGGCGCATCCCGCCCGAGAACTGGTGGGGATAATCGTCTATGCGTTTGTAAGACTGAGGGATTTTGACCTGATCCAACACTTCGATTGCGCGTTTGCGAGCTTCGCGTTTATCGACTTTTTGATGTAAAACAATGGTCTCGACAATTTGCGAGCCAACTGTATAAACAGGATTGAGCGACATCATTGGGTCTTGAGGAATATAGGCAATTTTTCTGCCTCTAATTTTTTGCAAGTCACGCTCAGAAAGCTTGGTCAGGTCCTGTCCTTCAAAAATGATTTCACCACGTGCAATGCGTCCTGGTGGTGGCACAAGTCCAAGCACAGACAAAGAAGTAATAGACTTGCCGCAGCCAGACTCGCCTACGACACCCAAAACCTGCCCTCGTTCAATACTTAAATTGACGCCGTTCACCGCTTGCACTGCACCTTCTTCGGTATAGAAAACAGTGTTTAGATTTCTTATTTCAAGCAATGGAGTCATGGCGGTTTAGTAAATTTGGAGCACGAACTTCAAAATCACTTGTATCACCGCAATAATTGCAAGTACAAGAATAATTGTGTTGCGCTCGAGCTTGTGAATAAGCTGCATGCCAATTAATTGCAAATAGACGCTATAGGCAGTAGCAGCAAGAAATGTGATTACACCAAGCGGTCCAAGTTGAATTCCAGCTATTAGCAAAGTTGCCTGACTGTATGCCACCACAATAAAATTCTTGCCAAAAGGCTTAGGGCTGCCAAATTGCATGAACAGCCACCAGGTAAAAAATGCAGTTATATAAGTCGAAATTGCGTAAGTAAATAAATGAGTGAGCGTATAGAACAGGTTTAAATTAGTGATACCAGAAAGCAAACTTCCAATTGCCACCACGCCAAGCAAAAAGAAGCGCGCGTCTTCGGGGCTGCCATGTTCGACCACCGCAGGAAAAAAGGTCTTAGGCGTGAGCATGACCTCTTTGGCTTGATGGATGATGAATTTGACCGCCCCCTGATTTTCAGGAGTATTGATCTTACTCACCTGATCCATCATGCGCTCAGTGACGCTGCGCTTAGCTTTGTCCTTTTCGTCAGTCACTAGTTTGTTTCGATGCCTTTAGATTTGAGCAATTCTTTGATCTTTGGCATCGCTTCTCTAGCAGCTTTCTCGCCATTTGCAACTCCACGTTTGGCATCGCCTGCATCGGTAGACAAAAGACCAATGCCATCGGTGTCGGGGTGAATTACAATGTCGGCTTTTTCGGCCAAACGCTGGTCCATGTTGTGCAACTGCAAGGTCACCATACGTTTGGACACAGAGCCCATTTTGCGGAAATAATCGAGATCAACTGGCGGATAGCGCTCGTCTATATTTACTGCAATAACTATATCGGCACCTAATTTGCGAGCCTGATCAACAGGCAAGTTTTCAGCAGCCGCACCATCGCAATATATATTTTTGCCGATTTGTACCGGCTTTCTAAGCCCTGGAACAGCCGAGCTTGCTTGCATAGCGTAAGCCACGTTGCCCGATGTCAGTGCGTGCACTTTGCCATAGATCAAATCTACAACGACTGCTGCAAGTTTGATTTTGCAATCTTCGATGTTTTTGTTGTCGTCTGGCAAATGTGTTTCTAGGAATTTTCTGAATTTGTTTCCGTAATACAAACCATCGTAGGGGTGGCGACCAAACACACGCGGTAGCACCATCACCGGTGATGCGACAACGCGAACACCAAGCGGAACAGTCATAAAGTGCTTCATCAAAGATGTATCGAGGAACATCTTCTCGATTTCCTCTATTGGAACTCCGGCGCAAACAAATCCACCGACAATAGAACCAATACTGGTGCCTACCACCATATCGAAATTGATGTTGTTTTTCTTCAGTTCTTTGAGCACGCCAACATGAGCAGAACCACGTCCGCCACCACCGCCAAGCACGAGCGCAACCACTGGTTTGTCGTGAGTGCGTTTGGGGGCAATAGTGTTACCTTCGGAGTCTTCGGAGAAGCCAGGCATTGTTCTGCCTTCTTCAAGCACGTCGAATCCGGCGTCCTGATCGTTCTCTTCTTCTTTTTTCAGTTCGGGATCGGCTGCCTTCTCTGCTTCTGAAGGCATTTTTTCTTTAACGTTCTTATTTACTGCATCAGCTTCGTCTAAAAGTTTTTTGCGGCGCTCTTTGCGTGGAACAGATGTTTTGTCTACTTGCTCTGTAGCGCCAGAACCTGACTCGCCATTACCAACCTCGCTTTGAGTAGCCTGATCAGTTACTTTTGTCTGGGTATTATCCGTGGTGGCGGTGTGACCGGGTAGTACAGTGCTGCTTAGAAGTACAAGCAGTAGGAAAAGAAAAATGGGATACCAATATTCCCGCGCTTTTGAAATCATCTAAATTTGAGTCCTCACGCTAATTACGCACAATAAGCATATTGAGGATGTGCAAGGCTTGCATTAGCAAACTTATAGTAGTTAAAAGATCAGACTGTGCACTTGCCAAGGTCGCTTTATTTATGCATAATGGCTTAGTCCTTACTAGAGCGGAGTCCATCGTGGTTCTATCTTTTCTCCAATCTGCCACCAGAGGGCAGCGGACACCGGACACTACTGACAACGAATTCGAACCAAAATCATCTCTTGACTCGCAAGAGATTAGCAGGTTATCACCAGGCTCGCTTGCCAAGGGATATCAGCAATTGCTCAAAAATGGTTCATTGGCTGGTCGTCGCTCATCGCGCGATTTTCGTCGCGAGGCACCACCCAAGTCACCAAATAGACTGCGTCAAGTTTCACGTTTGCGTCGCAAAGAAAAACTTCTTGTCTGGCGCGATATCTGGAACGATATGGTGCGCACAGTGAGCACTCTTCTTGCTCAATATACTTTAGTAAAAATCGACCAGGGCGAAGACCCCGCTGCATGTGCTATTCGTCGCTTCAACAAACAAGACGAAAGCAACACCAAAAACAGATTCAAAAAATCAGCTTAGTTTAGTGATCGTGGTCGCAGCATTTGATCAAACTGCGATTCCGCCAGTGCGTTGCCACCAAAATGAGATTGCCCACCACAAGTAGTGGCATCTCGTATTTGTGCCCGAGTGTGTGTTCGGCAAAAAAGGCACCAAAAATGACAAGAATCATTCCCACAATCATCGCAGCTAATATGCCAGGCTTTTTATGCTTTAGATATGCAGGAAATATTGCCACCAGTGCAAAACTAATAATCAAAAACGCTAGCACCCAGTGCGCTTCTTCTGTATCCAGAAACGAAAGTCCCAGAAACGGAAGCATGGCAAGCAAAAAAGGCATGGCCAGACAATGAATCAAACAAATAACCGACGCGGCAATACCAATATTGTCCAGCGAAGGGATTAGTTTTTGCAGTTCTTTATTCACTGTTGCTGTCTAGGTCTAAACATTCTGAGTCTAAACATTCTGAGTGGTCTGGCAAGACTGACACATTCCAAATATTTCAAGAATATGTCCTTTGACCTGGAATCCATATTTAGAACGTATACCACCTTCTAATTCTTCAATCAGGCAGCTATCGAGATGCACGCTCGCCTTGCAAGAATCACATACTAAATGATGGTGGTGTTCGCCTGGTTTAACCATTTCGTAGCGGCGTTCGCCGTCGCCAAGGTCAACCGCTTGCACGAGCCCCATGCTCACAAGCGACTCTAGCGACCGGTAAACAGTAGTCAAACCGGGCGCTGTGGCGTCATCGCCTCGCATCAACCCGAAAATATCCTGGGCACTGGCAAGCTGGTGCTGCTCTTTGAGCACCTCAAGCACCTTTTGACAGCCCTTAGTTAATTTAGCCATAACTCTAAGATAACAGCCTATCATAAATACCGTATAAAATTATAGCTTCGACGTTACGCTCTCTTAGACCTCACTTACCAAAGAAATTAAATATGTCATTTGGCCCATTAAGCACAGGCACTCGCATTTTCTGGATCAGCTTTATTCTCCTGTTTGGCGAGATCATGGCGGTTCGGTGGCTCGGAATCGAAATCTTTGCTATTCGTGCTTTTCCAAATTTAATAATAATGGCTGTGCTGGTTGCAAGCTCGGCAGGTCTTGCAAGTGCGGGTCGCAAAGAATTCAGCTCTAAAAGCGTTCCTCTTATTGTGGCTGCCGTCTTTGCCCTTGTAATGCCGGTGATTTTCGCCGTCAATCTCAATTTTCAAACTTTGAGCCTCAAACTCGATCGAACTCCTACCGACTTTGCCCTGGCACTTTGCGTCATTTCACTTGTCATAGTATGTATTTATTTTCTGTTCACTCAACTGGGACGAGCACTTGGGCGTGAGTTCGACAAGCTGCCGCCACTTGAGGCTTATTCTATAAATCTGCTTGGAAGTGTTGCTGGCGTTTTGTCATTTGCTCTCATTTCATTTTTCTCGGTGCCGCCTTTCATTTGGGTCATCATGCTTGGTGGCGCATGCGCATATGCATTTAGAAGCACCCAGGCAGGCACTCTTACAATCTTTCTTGCTACCTGCACTTATGTAATGACCCACACGAGTTATTGGTCGCCATACAGCAAATTAGACGTGGTGCCAATTGCCACAGATCAGCAAAAATTCTTTGGTGAAGGCAATTATGTTTTAAACTCGAACAATCATTATTTTCACTTCGCCACAAGGGTGCTCGAGCCAGACAAAGAAAAAGAATTAGCCGAATTAACCAATCCAAGCGCTCAGCAAAAAATACTCAAAGAATATTACCGATGGCTCAAAATCCCGTTTGAAACATGCCCGCGTCACGACTCGGTTCTAGTCCTTGGTGCCGGCTCCGGAAACGATGTTGCCTTTGCTCTTAAATCTGGTGCCAAGTCTGTGCACGCAGTAGAGATCGATCCGATTATTTGTACATTTGGCTCCAAGCTCCACCCAAATAAGCCTTATTTAGACCCGCGTGTACACTTGCACAACGAAGATGCACGCTCATTCTTGCGCTATTCAAAAGAAAAGTTCGATCTAATCGAATTTGCTTATCTTGATCCTGGAAGCACCCTAAATAGCGGATCGTTTTTGCGTGTAGACAATTATGTCTATACAAAAGAAGCAATGGAATCTGCCCTTCGCCACCTCAACGAAAATGGCGTAGTCTGCCTTACATTTGCAACCGGTGCACAAAGTGCTGTGACGCACAGACTTTATAAAACAGTGGAGCAAGCCTGGGGTCAAAAACCAATCTGTTATGTCGACAAAGACTGGGACAGTGTCATGTTTCTCTTTGGTCCCGGTTCTGCATCTATTAAGCTGCCCGATCAATATTTAGGTCTGCGCAAGTTTCCATCTACTCGCGACGAACTAAAAGACACCGCCCCCAGTACCGACAACTGGCCCTTCTTATATCTGCAAATTGAGTCGGCAGCAATATTCTTGTACATTGGCGTCTTGCTCATGGCTGTCATTTTCCCAGGCATTTTGCTTGCTCTTGCCGGACGCAGCAAAGGCGGTCCTATCTCAGGGATGGAGTGGGGAAATATGTTTTTCCTTGGTCAAGCGTTTATGCTGGTCGAGACAAAATCTATCACCGAATTGTCATTGCTCTTTGGTGCCACCTGGTTTGTATCGAGCATAGTTATTCTGGTTGTCTTGCTTTTGGCTTATATCGCCACTCTGCTTGTATCGCGCTTCCCCCAGAAAAACGTGCATCTTTTATACGGTCTTTTGGTTGTGGCTGTAGCGGTCCAGTATTTGTTTAATATTCCGGCAGACACAGATATGAGTCCAGCGCTAGTCGCGACTATTTCGGCTTTGATCAATTGTCTTCCAATCTTTTTTGGCAGCATGATCTTTTCTACTTGTTTTTCCAAGGCGAAGAGCCCAGCCAATTATTTGTCGGCTAATCTTTTGGGCGTTTCTATTGGCGGTCTGGTCGAGAACCTGTGTGTGGTCATGGGTCTCAAGAATCTCACTCTTGTGGCAGGAGCTTTGTACGGACTTTCTTATTTGTGCGCGTTAGGCATGTTTGGTCGGGGAGCCAGTGCTCATGCTGATGCCTGTGCTCATGCTGATGCCGATACTCATGCTGATGCCTGTGCTCATGCTGATGCCGATTCTGATGCTGATTCTCATTCCGATAAGCAAAAATCTTCTGACGTCGATCTTGATGAGGGTAAATAGCCTCGGGGTCAAGTGAAAGCTTTTCGTGCCATAAAGCTTTCAACTTAAACTGGAAGCAAAAGGGGTGACCAGGGCGCCACCTTAGATTTTCGGCGTTTCAAGACAAAACCACCTTATTGTATAATTCACCCTTTGACATTTGCAAAGAGGCTCACCCATGCGTTTTGGACCCATATCACTTGTGCGCTCTTCCAGCATCGACAAGATGAAAGAAACCCAGGATTTCCTCTCGGAGCAAAACGCCAAGCTCTCGGTAGAGCTGGGATCGGGCTCGACACTCCATAGCTTCATGCACTATCCCTGGACGGCAAAGACCGCGCCGCAAGCCATTCTGGGACCAGACACAGATCAAAAGCGTATCAAAGAAGCCTGCACAAGGATCGCAGAAGCCTATGCTCAGTGCAAAAAAGAATCAGACGAGACCAATAAAGATGTCGGTCATTCAATGTGGAACGAAGTGCGCTCGCGCCACCAGGAATTTATTCAGGCGCTCGAAAACAAACAAGTAGACGTTTTGTGCAGTCTTTTGCCAAACTTTTTGCAGAGCGAATTAGTTTGGGGACTGGGCAAATATGACCTCAAATTAGTCGATGATATGCGCGCCGTCAGCGAAAAGAGCCACGTGCAATTGCGTATTACAGATGCGCTCATGAGTCTGGCTCAAAGCATAGGCGCTCATCCGGTAGGCTCGGTCGAACAGCAAGGCAGCAAAGTGACGATGTCTGTGCTCGATACAGACATAAGCAAACTTTATGCAGCAGTAGAAAAGAAATTGGGCTTTAAAGCGTCTGCACCAGAGGTGGCGGCAAATTATGGTTGCAGAATCGATGGGACTTTTGTCACCATAGATAGTTTGTTGCATTGCTATTCTATTTATAGACTGCAGCAGTTGGGTGCCACCGCGCATAGCGATATCGTTGAAATTGGTGGCGGTTATGGTTGCATGGCTCATATCGCACACAGAGCCGGTCTCAAAAAATATTCGATTATAGATTTGCCCTGGGTAAATGCGCTGCAAGCATATTATTTACTTATGAGTCTGGATGCATCAGATGTGGTGCTTCATGGTGAACCTAAAAAAGATTCGGGAATTCATATTCATCCTTATTGGCATTTCGAAAAACTAGAACCAAAATCGAAAGACTATTTCTTCAACATGGATTCTATGCCAGAAATGGCTTTTGAAGCCTGTCGCGGTTATTTGGTTGGCATGAAAGACAAACTAAAACCACAGACCGGAATGTTTCTTTCCATAAATCAAGAAGCCCAAGCACCAAATGCGGCGGCAAAGCAAAATAACGTTCCAATGATAATTGAAGAAATCGGCGGGTGGAAAAGATTGTCGCGTCATTTATATTGGATGCGTCAGGGTTTCGTGGAAGAAACTTATGTCGTGGACAAGAAATAATGTCAGACAAGTCGCCTGATGAAGCAGAGAAGCAGACCGAAACTGGTCTAAAAGACACTGCTGGGTCAGAGGCGACGATTGCTAGTCCAAGAGAACAAAAAACCTGGCATCAGTGTCAAGAAGCTCACTACATCCCCGAAGATGAGTCAGCCACGCATTTGGCTTTGCGCCCGGATCAATTAAATGAGCTTAAATCTCAAGGTTTAGCGGAAAAGTTTGAAATTGTTGGGTTCGAGGCTTTAGGTGCAGAAGCGGCAAAAGGTGCCAAGCTTTTTGGTCCGTTGGAAAATATAATTCAAGAAGGACAGATCAAACCTGATTTTGTAGCAAAATTAAAATCCGGATTGAGTGAAATACCTGAATCAGAAAGAATTTTTCTTGAAAACGCCGGTGTAAAAATCGTAGCCAAAGAGCAAGTCAGAGGTCATGGTGCATCACAATCAATTTTTGAACCGGATACTAAGAGAGCAGTGATAGGGATGACGGGCCTTGATGCGGGAGGAGAAGATTCTAACGGGCACACTAATGTAAGTTGGAAAATATCATTAGATAATCGAGATGTTCAGGGAAGTTTGAAGCACGAGCTAGGACACGCTCTGTATCATGCCATGAATTTGAATAAATGGTTTGAGTTTAAGTCTGTTGTCAATTCGGAAAAGGCTTTACTTAACGATGAGGATCAATACCGTTTGGCGCACCTGCTGGAAGATGATTCTGAAATGTTTGCTGAGACTTATGCACTACTTAGGGGACGAAATAATTCGCGAACAACTTTGGTGGATAAAAGATTTCCCAAAACCATTGAATTAGTAAAAAGTTTTCTTGCCACCAAAATGGAACAGGATAAATAATGAAAAGGATACTATTAGCAGTCTTTACAAGCTTTTCCATTTGTATCGGAGCAGCATGGGCAGATGCAAGTCCCGCATTGAAACAAGTAGATGACTTGCTTTCAATCAATGAAAACGATAAAGCAATTGCTGTTTTGAATAAGGCAATAAAAAAAGAGCCGAAAAATGCAGAACTCTTTTCAATGCGAGGTCCGTTATTAGCGGAGAAAAAACATTTTAAAGCAGCCGTTAGCGATTATAACAGCGTGATTCAACTGGCATCCAATAAAGAGCATTTTATGCTGGCTGGTGCGTACGTGAATAAAGCGCTAATTGAAAACTTATGGAAAAAATTCAGAGACGCAGAGCGAGATTTCAAAAAAGCTATTGCAGCTGATCCAAAATTATCAATAGCTTACTTAGAATACGGAAAGTTCTTGATACAAAGCAAAAGATATAGTGAAGCAGTTTCGCACCTCGAGATGGCGAAGAAGTTAATGATTGGTGGCGCGCCTAAAAAAAACATAGACGAGATCGACAAATTAATTGAAAGAGTTGAGTCAAAGAAATAATGTCTGACAAAAACAAACCCGAAGAGTTAAAAGCGCTGGAACCCATTCTCGATGAGACAGTCATCACGGATTCGCCGATTGCAAATCCGGCTGATCAGGGCGCCTGGAACAAAACTCAGGAAGCTCATCAATTGAAAGAAGGTGATTCGGCAACACATATTGGATTGCCGCCTGGTGAATTGCAAAAGCTTCAGGCTCAAGGCAAGGCTGAGAAGTTCGAAATCTTTGATCCTGCAAAAGAAGCAAAGCTCGGTCCGCTAGAGAACATAAAAATCGAAGGAACTGTTTCGGATCAATTCCTGAAAGAACTCAGAGCCGGAATCAAACAAATCCCCGAAAACGAGCGACGCTTCTTAGAAAAAGCCGGAGTAAAAATCGTAGGCAAAGACATAGTGAACGGACACGCTGGCTCTCCAGCCATTTACGATCCTGAAAGCAAAAATGTCGTCGTTGGTGTGGCAGGATTTTTGGAAGGCAGCGACACGACCGCGGAATCGAGTCAATTATCTTACAGGTTGAGCGCTAGAAATCCCGATATTGCAGGCAGCCTAAAGCACGAAGTTGGACATGCCATCTTCGATATGCTCAAGTTAGAGCAGATGCAAGAATTGAAAACGGTTATCGCCGAAGAGCGTGCGAAAGTCAGAAACGATGACAAAAACGCGTTATCGCATTTGCTGGAGGACGACGACGAAATCTTTGCAGAATCGTATGCATTTATTCGCGGTAGAGAGTCTTCGCGCGTCAATGCGCTTATCATGAATTTTCCAAAAACAATAGCGCTGATTGATGATATTTTGAGAACGAATAAAGATTTGAATTCGCAATGAAGAGGCTCTATCTCATTATCATTATTTTTGCGGCGATTGCAGTTGCTATCGAGACTGTCATTCAAAATAATATGCTAAACAACATTGATTACACGCACAAGGATGGTACATCATTGGTTTCGTGCAATCCTCAAATGGATGTTCGAAAGGAAAAATCTATGACTGAAGAAGAATATACGCTAAAAGCAAGTGAGTTTGTGCTCGAAAATAACTTTCAGGGCGCAATCGATGTTTTGACTGAAGGAATCGATAAATACCCCAATAACGGATTTCTTTATTCGATGCGCGGTGTGCACTATCATCTCATCGGCAAGAACGAAGAATCGGTCAAAGACCATGAAATGTCAATCAATTTAACCACCGAGCCGCTTGTGCTTGCAAGCATGTACACCAACAAAGCAATCACCGAAGTCGCGCTCAAACAGCCAGCTAACGCGGAAAGTGATTTCAAGAAAGCGCTGGAATTGAAAGAACCGTATTACATTACTCATCTGGAGTACGGCAAGTTTTTGTTGGACCAGGGCAGAAAAGAGCAGGGCATAGAATATTTGAAAACAGCAAAAACAAAGCTCAAGGAATGCGGTCCCGAAAAATATTATGGCGAGGCTGATGCACTGTTGAAGAAAACAGAGGGAAAATAGCGTGCGGCAGTGCTTCAGATCGGTTTTAATTCTGGCGATCGCCTTTGCGACCACTACGTCTGCCTTTGCTGAGTCAAAATCAGCCTTGTACGAATCTGCCGTAGAGCTTATTCATAAAAACGAAACTGAAAAAGCGCTGGAGATGATTAATAAGGGAATTTCCGAAAATCCGGGTTCGGCTGAGTTGTATCAACTGCGCGGAGAATTACAGTGCAATAAGAAAAATTTTTCGGAAGCTTTGAGCGATGCAGAAAAAGCAATTGAGTTGTCCAAAGGCGATCCAAAAACAGCTGCCTATCTAGGAAAAGCGAAAGCCGAATGGTATCTAAAAAGAATTGACGATGCAGAGCGAGACTTCAAAATTGCTATAGAGAAAAACCCACAGAATCATCTTGCTCACGCTATCTACGGGGAATTTCTATTTACGCAAGGCAAGAATTCCGAGGCTATGAACTCGCTAATCACAGCTCGTGATCTGGCACGCAGAAACAATCTGGATGGCTGCCAAAGGATTCAAGAGCTGATCGATCTTATAGGTAAGGCAGATACGGAAAAGAAATGGAATGAAGCGAAAGCGCTTGCACGTTCCGAAGAGATAGACAAAGCTATCGCTACAATCGACAAAGGAATAAGTGAAAATCCTGATGTAGCAAAGTTCTACTACATGCGTGGCGCCTTGTACGCGATGCAGAAAAAATACGATGCCGCTTTAAAAGATCAAAACAAGGCAATTGAGTTATCCAAAGACGACACGGTAACTGCTGGTGCCTACTTGAATAAAGCTATGATGAACGTGAATTTGAAGCAAGACGATCAAGCAGAAGCTAATTTCAAGAAGGCTCTTGAGTTCAAACCAGAGCTCGACGTCATTCACTTAGAGTATGGAAAATTTCTGTTTGCCAAAGGCGACAACGAAAATGCATCGATTCATTTAGACAAGGCTATTAAATCCCCGTCAGGCACCATACCAAATGACAAAGTAGTCGATATGGAAAAGCTGCGAGAAAGACTGAAGAAAATGAAAGAAGCGAAGCCTTAGTTGCTATCTCTTGTACGAAACTCGACTTCATCGTCCACCATAAGGATCGTAAGGCGGCTCGTCGATGATTGGCTTAGACTGACTGAAAGTGCCCATGCGCTCTGTGACATAGAGCATGGCTGTGTAGATGTCGTCGTAATTGCTGCCGGTGAGATGGGGCAGCGCGTCGAAATAAAGGTCGTAGGCGAGCTGATACTGCCGCTGTGCCTCGTAACACTTGCCCAGAAACGAGATGATGTGCGCCTCCTCAGAGCGGGGAGCGCCCGAATTACGCCAGGTGTTCAGCGCGTTCTTGCACATGAGTTCTGCCTTGGCAAGTTCGCCTCTTTGCATGAGCTTCTGGGCTTGTGCCAGCATATCGCTTGTCGAGCGGCGTATAGAGCTGTGTCTGTCGCGTCCTTGCATTCAATTATTATAGGGGCTTTGCATTGTTAAGCGTGAAACTGGCGCTTGAAAACCGGCATATGATAATATGCTTACTGTTACGGGCAGCTAGCTCAATGGTGGAGCACTTCGTTTACACCGAAGGGGTTGGGGGTTCGAGTCCCTCGCTGCCCAAGATTTTTTAAAAGGCGACCTTTTTATGGAGGTCGCTTTTAAGCTTTAAATTTAAGGTTTTAAACATGAGTTTTAAAGGCGAAGACAATTCCTTCACGCGACTTTTAAAACAAAAAAATCAACCTATTCCCTTGTCAGAATTTTCTGAGAGAGCTCTAGCTGCAGCTTATACCACAGGAGCTTGCAGGGAATTCCCTGTATTTCAAAAAACTTTTTCTGAAAGTTTCTCCGAAATGAAAAACCAAGACAAAAATGAAGATCCAAAAGAGTTCTTTATGCATCGAGCCATTAATGAAGTAATGCTTTCTGCTGTATTTACACTAGAAGCTTGCGGACAGATTATAAACTTAAGCAACAAACCTAAAGGGAGCGACATCCTCACGTTGAGAGCAGCTGTTGAAACAATAACAAATCAGCAAAGTCTTCACATCAGAAAACTGTTAGAAGTATTGTTGCTTTGTGCTTCATTCAGGAAACATGATCAACCAGAATTCTATCGACACTTCCTCTTGCTTGTTGATTTGGATCAATTATTGGGACGAATACAAGATTCTAAAGAATTTCTCGAAAAAGTAAGTGCGTTCGAAATCAATCAAGTTGAAGCATTGGGCAAGGAAATCAAAGATTTCGAAAAGACGTACCCGTTTCTTTCAAAGGCATTTTACATATCTGATAAAGACCCAAAAAAACGTTTACAGAAAAACGGTTTCAACATTGCCTCTTCAAGAAAATTGTATAAGCAGGTATCAAAAGACGCAACATTAAGATTGCGCACAACAATAGGTTTTTCCTACGAAGTGATTTTTGGTTCAAGCAGTAAACTAATTCACTTTATGCCTTCTAAGGTCTACACGACCGGCAAAGTTAACTTATATGATGTGAATAATCTGTTTGGGCAGCAAAGTCTATTAGAGCACAACATTTTGATTGAATGTATGGAACTTTTAGATATAACACCTGGCGAACATTGTAAGACGATAGCAAAGAGTTTTGAAGACAATTTCGAATTTTTATCCGAGGCAGCAGAGAATTTTGTACTGAGGAAATTTGAAATCAATGATTATGTTGTCTGTTTAAAAACACTGTTCAAAGTCACACAACTGCATGTCAGCGCTTATGGACTGCCGTCGTGTTATGTCGAGCGATTGGAAGGACATTTGAAAAGATCGGACTGGGTACCTACTTCTATGATGACTCTGTATCGTAGAGTAGTACCTAATGAGAATATAACGGACGAAGACATAATTAGCATTTGGAGTCAAGAAAATATTGAAGAATAAGCGGCGCTTTCTGACTAAAGCAACTAAGATTTTTCTTGTTCTCATTTGGATTACAGTATTATTCACATCGAAAAGCAGCTTTTTCCTACAGGGTGCTTGTCCAGCTTTTGCGATGAATGGAAAAGACATTGATCTCGATTTGCAAAATGTACAACCCGAATATGCTAGCTTCATAAAGCCATATCTTATATCGGCGCGAAAGAAGATCGAAGCCGAATGGGATATGGATGACCCCAGATATGGTAAAACAGTAAGAATATTTTTCTTAATTGCAAGAACTGGTGATGTTACTGTAATTCAACCGATAACTGCTACAGACCCTGTTCTCCAAAAACTAGCAGCTTCAGCAGTTTTAGATGCTCAGCCTTACGGTATTATCCCTGATACTATAAATGCTTTGCAGATTGTCGCAACATTTAGAAGTAAGAATCCTCCCTTGATACGTGACAAATCAGCTTTTGTGAACAATGTTGCACAAACCTTGATAGCGGCTGGATTCTTGGCACTAGCTGGATATGCAATTTACCAGCTTGGAAAAAACAATAATGCCAATACTGTTTTCTATCAACCTCGCGGTCCAGGATGTATAGGACTGATGGACTGTCGCGTCTGTGAACATTGCATGTATTGCGAATACTGCAAAACGGCTGCTGTTCCTTGTGGAAAATACTATTTAGGACAATAGACATTACTAGAAATCCGCACAAATTACTCAATCGTTATTTTAATTGCATTCTGACAATTTTGTTCTTTGAGACTAAACCCATAATTCACAACTTGCTCCCGAAGATCCGCCTTCCTCAAGCCTTTTACTCTATAAAGAGTTTGTTCAGCTTTACCAGAACAAAAATCAGCAACATATACGTAATACGAATCTCTATATTCCGTTAACGCTCTAACCTCATTAGCTGACAACATTACATCGCCAGTGGTATCAAGACCTTTAACCTCAATTTTGAGATTTACACCATCAGGTCCTTTTGATTCTAAGTCATATCCTAAGTTCTGAGCCGAAACATCTGTTGGCGAGCGCCCTTGAAAAAATTCGTATTTTTTGGAAACTGTCATGGCGACAAGTTCGCTTCTACGTTTTTTCTCAAGTGAATCTAGGACTATTTCTACATCAATAGGCTTTGAAAGAGCTTCAGTCATATTTGCTGACATTGAATCACTGCCATCGGAATTCTTTCTGAAATCTTGCCTTTGAGTTGCACTCCCTATTTTTGAATAATTACTCGTTTTTTCTCGCAGTAACTTTTTTCGCGATTTACGCCTTACAGTGTCCAGATAAAGAAGAGTACTTTCATTGAGATTATTAAGTCCAAAAATGAATCGCTTTGTAGAACTCCATTGTTTAATCCTAATTTGGGAGGCATCTAAAAATGGTACAACTTCGATGCATTTACTAAAAATCGAGGCCACCTCAGAATTTTCAAACTGGCTGCGAATAATTCTGAAGTCGCACTTCATTGAAACGAATAATTCGTCAACACAAAAGCTTATTTCAGGCGTTAATTCGTAGAACGTTGGCTTTGTATCAGCTGGTTGGTTCCCCACCATTCTAATTGCTCGATCATAATTTTCAAAAATCATTCCATAATCAAATGTCTTCTTGAGACTTTCAAAATACACTCTGTGAGTAAAGGCACAAGTGAGTTCGCGCAAAGATTTAAAATTCATATTCAACAGGTTGGATTTTACATCGTCAAAATAATTTTTCCGTAGCCAGGTTGTAACCTGGTTAGAAAGAGTTTTAGCCAATTCAATTTCAAACTTTTCTTTTGCAGATTCAATTCTCCGCCCGTACATAAGGCGAAAATATAGTTGATAAATTAAAACCAAAACTAGTAAAAAGCCGTATGGAGCTAATGAGTTATTTGAATACAAAAAAGATGTAGCCAATAAACAAAGACTAAAGGATCCAAATGACCAGCCTCGCTCTGGCTCTTCTTCTTTTAATCCATAAAATTCTTTGTCCAATGACAAGACTTCTTCTGGCGACAAGCCCAAACTACGAACCAAATCATTTTTAACTAACTCAAACCTTGGGGGTATCAAACAACCCCCTTCATAAATGACTTGGTTTGGATCGATTCCGAAGTTCGGTCATATTTGGATCGTTGAAGCACATACAGATACCTTGAAGAATCTGGCTTCATATGAGTATAGGGATTCTGAATAATTTTAAGTGTTCTGGATTTCGACAAAAGATTTTCAACAATGTACAAATAGTACAAATCCAACTCAACTTGAGCAGTTCTCCATTCATTTGGAGTAATTAGAATGGTTCCTTGACGAGCTTTGCCTTTGACTTCAATATGTCGTTCTTCGTGTTCGGACGAGGATATCAAATCATATCCAACATTTTCTTGTGACACATCCTTCACAGTTCTTCCTTGACTCTGTTCGTATTCTTTTACTATGCGAACAGATTCTCTTTCTAAAAATGCGATAAACGGCTCTTTCAAGAAACCTTCTCTTTCAAATTCAAGCTCTTGCTCCTCCGTAAACGTTGAATCGAAAGAAAATTCGGACGGTGGCAGTCGGAAAAATGCATCGAAATCAAAATTTTCCGATGAGGCTTTTGGCGAAAGTTCCTCAATCTCCGATTCAATTGAATCGACTTTTGCTATTAGCTCCTCATCAATAGAGGTTGAAGCTGCAGAAAATTGATTCGGCTTCTTTTTGTTAAGGAATCCAAGAACAAAAATTGCAAGACTGGCTGTCAGAGGAATGAGCCAGAGATTGTCTTGCTTTCTGTTGTCCAGGCGCGAGGCTAATGATGTCTCATTACCAACTGTAGTTGCTGTAACAGTTTCTTTTATTTTAGAGATACTGGGCGGCATAGAATCAAAAAATGATGATTGCTCGGTATTGTTCGAGTCAGGTTCTGAATCACTATCTTGCTTTGCATATTTACTGTCGACAATCTGGTCTTTGATTTCAACATCTTCAGTTGGTAAGAAATTATTTTGGGGACTTTGATAATCGCTAAACAAATGAGTCTGTGGCAGTTCTTGTTCGTAATTTGATTTCGTTCCATCCGCTTGTGAGTTTCTATCAGAATATCTTGGTTGCGTTACAGGATTTTGGTTATAGTTACTAGACTTCTGTGCACTTGGCGCTGGATAAAATGGTTGCTGATTTAGAAATTGCCGTTGCGTGTTCTGATCATAATTATATTGAGGTAAATTTAGTGCACTTGGTGCATACTGATTGTGTGGATAAAATTGCTGTTGAGGAAAATTACTAGATTCTTGTTCTAGCGGAGGATAATCACCGACAGCCTGATCAGATTGATTTGCGTAATTTTCACTTTGGTCAGAGTAAGCGCCTTGGGACAATTCGTAACCTTGATCCCGATTAGCGATAAAATCTTGCGGTTTGGATTTGGGACTACAGTCAAATATCGCCTTAATTTTTAAACTGGCTTTTGACGTCTGAGGCGGCACCTGGTAAGGAAAAACAGACTTGATTGCATTTAACGTTGTTTCATCGGCAAAGATGTCTGAAGTACCTTTGACTAAACGTATTTCAATTAAATTTCCACTGGAGTCCATCTCAAAGTAGACTTCTATTCTTCCCTTTTCTTTTTTACATCCTGTCCATTGAACTTCGATCCTTTTGCGCAACTCAATCATGTACGGTTTGAGCTGCTTATATTTAAAGAAGTCTGGATTTCGAAGATCGAGAGATACCGATTTGCTGTAAGCCGGTGATGCTAAAAAAGCTAGCGAAATGACTGTTAATTGAATAATTTTTTGAAACAAAATGGGCTCTTGATTAAAACAAATGCGAGCTGTTCGGAGATGCCTGGTGAATTTTTTTCGAGCTACTGATTATCTCAAATTTGCCGACTCTTTGTAAGAACAATCGCCTACAAAATCAGATTGCCCCTGGGCGCTTGACATCCGTATTCTTTGTTGACCTCTTCTACAAATCTCAAGATTCTGTTCGCCAACACTCATCTCAATTCCCTAAGCCAAAATCGGACATCTATCACTCAGATGTTTCACGATATTCCCTTTCAACACCTCATCGTGTTCTGCCTTTTCGAAAATGGCTCGAACAGCCACTTCTATGTCATCCAAAAAATCTTCAGCGACAAAGAGTGCAGCATCGTCGACAATCGGTGGACCAATTTGCGCAAAAGGATCTAAATGCTTCAGCCCCAATCTATGAGCTTCTTCGCGAGTCAACATCCAAATGGATCGGTCAGTGGCACCATTGGCAATCTCAGAATTCCCTGCGACAAACGAAAGATTATGCACGAGTCCACATCTCAAAATACAATACATCTGAGTGGGCAAATATTTGTCTTGTTCTTCTTTGCCCGGTGGTATCACAC
>CAZFKB010000019.1:0-33793 GCA_964519785.1 uncultured Candidatus Obscuribacterales bacterium
GTCATACTATATGCATGAATAGACCGGGAAAAAGAAGAAAGAGTGAAGAGGGAGTTTGCTTTTGGCAAACCCCTCCTCACCATTCTTCAGATCACGGCTCGTAGTACATGTCGTTGAACCGCGACTTGTATTCTTGTGGACGTCCACGCCAAATGTCGCGACCATCGAGCGCCTTGACCAGGTTCGGCTTGATCACGAGCCCAATCACTTGAGTTCGTTTTGCCGCTGCCGCATCCGGGTCGATGCCACACAAGCGCATTGCCGTGCGAAGAAGGCGGTGCGACTGCTGGCCTCCCAAACGCATGGTCTTGGGATCGTCGCCGAAGATGAAGCGATGATGCACAAGCAGATAGTGCAACTGCTTGCTGAAGCGCACCGCCGCTTGGTCTTCCTCGTCGAAAAATCCGTCCTTGTGGTTGAACAGCTGCGCTGCCCAGTACTCGGCGATAAGACGAAGCTTCACGTCCTGCGCATGGTAGCGCAAGAGTTCGATGCCTTCTTTGGTCGTGACCGCGAAGTAAGGCTCGAACACGGTAGCAAGATATCCAAGCACGACAACCAGCAAAAGAATCGCTGGTCCGATTACTGCCCAGAAAATGTCTGCCATGCATTTCTCCTTGTTGGATTGATGACAATGGTGGCAATGAAAATGGCAGGGCATCCGGTTTTAAACCGAAACATCCCCGCCACCAGGCTCAGTGTGTGCTGAGCGGAGGACAGCCATAAGCCCTCCTCCACTTAGCACTGCTCTAGCTTAGTAACCGCCGGGTCCAGGCGGCTGATAGGGAATGACCACCGGGGGAAGTTCGTACGGCTCCATCGCAAGCCACTCGGGCTTGATTTCGAAGAAGTCGGTGATCTTCTTGCCGTCGGCCGGAGCAAACTCGCTCTTGGAGACGAGCTCTTTGGGAGCGCTATAGACCTCGATCGAAATGAGGTTTCCCTCCTTGTCATTGGTGTAAATCGTCCGACGACCAAGTACGTACGGCGGCTTGCCGTAATCGGTGACGGTCTGCAAGACACCATCAGACTTGTAGAAGTACTGAATGGTGAAACGTGTATCCCCACCCTCCTTGACGTACATGGCGTAGGGAACATAGCGCGAAGGCGCGCCTTCTGCATCCTGGCGAGGATCGAAGGTCTGCTCCAGCACCATGTTTTCGAAGGCGTCGAAATAGCGGACATACATCATGCCGCCGATAGGACCGTACCAACCGCGCTGCAGATAGAGCTTGCCCGCCGTCGTGAAGAACTTGACGTTGGTGCCGCGGTAGTTCTGCCAGACCACCTTCTTGGGAGTGACATGGTCATCCTGGAAGGTGGTGTCAGTGTACTCGGACTTCCACTCCTTCATGATCTGCTCACGCACGAGCTTTCCAGCCGAATCGAAGTAACGCTTGGTGTAAGCGTAATTTTCTGCGGTCTGGAAATCTTCCATGATCACGCCGCTGGCGTAATACTTGGTAGAGTTGGTCTTCTTCCAGATGAACGCCATGTTCTTTTCGGGAACGAAGCGCTCGATAAGCTCGAGATTGTAGCCCTGTTCGTCGAAGTAATAACGAACCATAGCCACACCCGCGCCTTCGTCAAAAGACATCTGCTTGCGCAGATTGCCCGAGCGATAGAACTCGATGTCGCTCAGATAAGTAAAACCATCGGACTTGAACTCTGCCCGACGCTTCATTTTCGGCAAGGCACCAGCAGCTTCGGGAGCGAAGTAGGTGATCGCTTCCTTCAGCTTGCCGCTGGGCCAGTAGGAGTAGACGGAGGTATCTCCATCCACTTCTTCCGCCACGGACTTGGTCGGCGTGATGCGATCGTCGCCGACATAGACCTGGCGCAGATTTTCATCGACCGCAAGATGCACTCGAGGATTCATTTCCACCAAGGCATCCAGGTCGTCTCCGACAATGGGCAGGCTGGCATTGCTGCCGAACTGTCCCATGACGAAGAACGCACAGGCGGCGACAGCAGCGATGCTACCGACGCCAAGCCAGATAATGCGTCTATTCATGACGTTTTCCTTTCAGGTTAGTGAAGATTCTAGATAGAGTCTAGAGAAAAATGGGGAGAGCCGACTCTTTCGAAATCGGCTCTCAGACTCACCGCATGTACGCACGGCAGTTGCGTATTCGTCTGGCAAGATTTGGATGGGTGCCCCATATCTCGCGATACGGCACTTTGAACAAATACCAGCCAAGCTGTTCTCCAAGCGGCAAAGCTGCCACTCGGTCTTTGGTGAATTGTGCAAAGCCATGAAAGGCTTCGATAAGCCCCTCACCCTCACCGTACACGGCGGTGATTGCATCACAGCCGAATTCGTGAATGCGAGAGATAATGCGCTCGCCAAGCTTGCCGAACATCACTGCCATGATGTACGGCACCTGCAGCGTAAACAGCCAACCGCCCACGCTCTGCCATTCCTGCTGGGACATGCCTTGATAAGCAGCAATTTGTCCAAGCAGGAAAGTGAACAGAATGGTGAGCGGGATGGAGAGCACTAAGTCGAGCATCTCGAACTTTTGACACCACAGGCGGGTGGAAAGGACGATATGACCACATTCATGCACCAGTACGCCACGATGAGCCTCGCGAGAGAAGCCCGTTTGTGTATTGCTGGGCTTGGTTGGAAAGATTACGCATGCAGCCACATGAGGGCTTTCGGAGCCAAAGACCATACCAAATCCGCTTGGCGCAATTGACTTCATTGCCATAGTCGGACACGGGATGAGTCCAAGACGACCCGAGATTTCTCTCAAATCATCTCGACTTTCCTGGTACCACTTCCACTGCCAGAAGTCTGGCTGAAAGCCAACCGGAAAGCCCTCTTTGTGGTCTTCCGAGCGCGGGTGGTAGGTCACTTGCAACGACGGTTTGATCACGAAGTGATAGAACGCCATTGCGAACAACACCCACGCACAGTAAACAATCATGCCCCTCCAGCCGAGCGGAACCAGCATAGAGGGTAACATGCACGACACTGCAAGCGGTATCACAAACCAGAGCCACAGTATGGCTCTGGTCTTCATGAAAACAATACTTCTTATGCGCCGGACCCGGCGAGCCAACGAGGAGTCACGCGCGATGTGACTGCGGCTATAAACCACAACCCCATCTAACGCCTCCTCATCGAGCTCGCACGGGTCAAACCTCTGTGCTTCGCTCATTACATGCCACGCCCGTTATAGTCGGGACTGTGAGCGGCGACGAGCGGTGCGGTGTATTCTTGTTGAAGAGCGAGCTTGGCAGGAACGACCACAATGGGCGCCTGGTCGTTGTCTTCGAAGCTCTGCTTCTCGACTTCGGTGTCATTCTGAGTGACCGTCACGTGCTCCACCCTGCCGTTCTCACGGATTTTCTTGGTGACGCTCACAAGCCCGATATCAGGACGCACTTCGTTGTACGTCAGCTCGTGCAGACGGTGGTTGCCGCTCAACACGAACTTGTAGACGAGGTCCGTCTTTCCTTCGTAGCTTGCAATTGCCAGGCGCGCAAGAAAGAAATTCTCGGGATCAAGGCGCTTTTGCACGTCCTGAACCGACTGCGTAATCATGTTCCAGGTCTGGGTCACAGAACCGAAACCATCGATGGAAAGAAACGCCACCATCGAATCGTAGTTGAACACGCGCTTGTGCGTGTGCTCACCTTGCTTGTTGAAGTTTTCGGTCTCGACCACCCAGTAGGTAACATCCGAGCTGACTTCACCTTGCTTGAGAGCATAGCTGAGTCTGCGCGTATTGCTACCTGGCCAATTGATGAAACCGTCTTCGATCCTGCCACGATGTTCTTGCCAGGTGCAGACAAAACCAACTTCGTCGAAGGTCTTGATGCGAGTCACTGAGAAGTCGGGCGCGGTGTACTCGTATTTCACCTGGCCACCAGGCCAGGTGCGAACGTCGGTCATCATGCGGGTGTATACACCCTGCCTGTTAGGCCACCAGCTCGGCTTGTCGTAGGTGCGGGTCTGCGCAACCACGGTGCTCTGCGGATGGTATTTGACCTCGGTCCAAACGCCGGCGTCGTCTCGCGTACCACTCAAAGTGGTCCAACCATCAGCATCTTTCTCGTAGGTGGAAAGATAGGTCTGACCATCCAAGTCGAAACGGACGTAAGCCATGACACGCTTGTCACCCGAAGCGCGAGCCGGATAGTAACGTGTGAACTCGATGGCGGTCTTGTCGGGACGGAAGGTCATCAGACCATACCCTCCGTCGTCGAAGGTGATTCGATCGGCGACGATGGCACCATCGGTTCCGTATTCGAAGTCGTGCGTCACCTCCTTGGGGAATCGGTGAGGCAAGGTGACGACATGTGGCAGACGCTTGGGGAAGTTGACTTCCACCTGCACTCGAGCTGAGGGCGGGTGAAACGCTACCAAAGCGGCGACCACGGCGACTGGTATCGCCACGAGGGCGAGTAACCACTTCGTCATTTGGTTCTCCATTTGCAGTGAGTTCAAAACCACTCTTCACATTTGGAAGAAGTGGGTTTGGAGCTCAGGTTAGATACGGGAAGTTTGAGTGAAAGAGTGAAAATTCAACACAACTGAGATTGGAAGCAATAATTCGATTCTTATGAAAAGTAATATTGGCTACCTAACTAAGTTTTGCTAATAAAATAGTTTTTGAATCATAAAAATGAAGAAGCAAATTAGTTTTTAATAAGTTGAGCTAAAACTCTTGATTCATAAGCTTTCTCTAATTGCTTAGTTAGCGTATACTCGCGACGCTCCACTAAGTTTATATGTCAAAACGCGCGAATAAATTACTAGTACTAATAGGCTTAAGCTCACTTCTACTACAGGGCTTTTATGACCCGGTAGAATCGAAGTCAGACGTTAATCTTGGTAAAAAACTTGACGTGTTAATAGACAATGCTATCGCTCAAAATTTGATAGTTGGCCTTGTCTTAATCGTAAAACACGACCGCAAAATTCTATACAAAAGAGCGGCCGGTTTTCTCGACAAAGAAAAATCACTAAAGATGCCGGAAAATGCCATTTTTCGATATTCTTCGATGTCTAAACCCATAACTATCGCAACTGCACTATCTCTTGCGGATAAGGGCATTATCGACATGTCAGAGCCGGTGAGTAAATATCTGCCCTATTTCAAACCAAGAACAACCGATTTAAAACCTGTTGCCATTACACTCGAACAGCTTGCCAGTCATACTTCGGGTCTAGATTATCCATTTATTGAAGCTCCAGACGGTCCTTATCACCAGGCAAATATTACTGATGGGTTGATGGAAGACCCATTTTCGTACGAAGAAAATCTTCGCCGCCTATCCGCCATTCCATTGTTATTTGAACCAGGAAAAGGATTTCGATATTCAATTTCGATTGACGTGTTGGGAAAAGTGATTGAAGCAGCAACCAAACAACCACTGGAAAAATCTATTTCAAGTTCAATTGCCAAGCCTTTAAAAATGAAAGACCTCACTTTTACAGTGAACAACAAACAACTCGATAGACTGACTTTGCCTTACTGCAATACTACAGATGGTGCAAAATTAATGGGTAAAAATCAGTTTGTTGCTTTTGGCGGAAGTGGTTTTGTTTTCTCACCATCACGAGCAACTGACAAAACCGCCTTCCAATCGGGCGGTTCGGGTCTTTGCGGCACAGCTGCAGAGTATATGCGCTTCATAGACTATTTGCAGAAACACAGATTCATGTCCAGAATCCGCTCGCAAGGCTATCCTGTAAGTTTTGGCAAAGGATGGGAATTTGGGTATTGCGGTGCCATCCTGACAGATCCAAAACTGGCTGAATCTTGTCAAAACGAAGGAACGATGGCTTGGGGCGGAGCTTATGGTCACACCTGGTTCTGCGATCCCAAGGCTAAAATTTCAGTAGTTTGCATGACAAACACCACCCCATACGCTTTACAAGGCGCTTTTCCAGACGCGATTCGAGATGTTGTGTACAATTGCCTCACAAAAAAAGGTTCAACAAGAATTTCGACTGAAAGCAAGGAGCATAAATGAAACGTAAAGTGGCTCAAATATCTATCGCAATAGCATGCCTGATAGTCTATGCACCTCAGTCTTTTGCATCAGAATCGCTAAAAGAAAAACTGGATAAGATAATCGACAAGGCGATAAGCGAACAAACTATTGTTGGCACAGTATTGGTAGTGAAGCGCGATGGCAAAACAATCTACAAACGTGCTGCTGGTTATGCCGATAAAGAAAATGGACTTTTTGTCAAAGAAAACGAAATGTTCAGACTTGCCTCGATGACAAAGCCCATCGTGGCAGCATGCGCTCTTGCAATGGTGCAAGAAGGTATTTTCAACCTGGACGAGCCGATAACGCGCTGGTTACCTTATTTTACGCCTAAAACCGCCGATGGCAAAACCCCTGTTATAACGATGCGTCAGCTTCTCACCCACACCTCTGGGCTTGGCTATGTTTTCATGGAAGACAAAGATGGTCCCTATCACAAGGCTAAAGTGACAGATGGTCTGGCTCAAGATGGCGTATCTCAAGAAGAAAATCTAAAACGCCTGGTCTCTGTTCCTTTACTTTTCGAGCCGGGAACTGCCTGGCACTACTCTCTTGGCATAGATGTGGTAGGTGCTGCAATTGAAAAAGCCACAGGAAAATCTCTGCAAGAAGCGATAAAAACGAGGATTTCTCGTCCTATTGCGATGAAAGATCTAACTTTCACAGTGGACAAAGAACAAGCAAAACGACTTGCAGTACCTTATTTCAATACTCCAAACGGCGTTCAAAAAATGGCAGATAGACAGATTGTTCCGTTTTCAAAAAGTGGATTTACCATTTGTCCTGGACAGGCTTTCAACAGCTCGTGTTATCAATCTGGCGGAAGCGGCATGATCGATACGGCCTCTGACTATGCCAATTTCCTCGAAACTTTAAGGCTTGGCGGCAATAAATTTTTAAATCTAGATATGCTTTCAAACAAAGTAGGGAACTACAGTATTAGCATGGGCCCCGGCTGGGGATTTGGCTTTACTGGCGCAGTTTTAAAAGACCCGAAAGCAGCCAATACACCTCAGGCAACTGGCACCGTGCAGTGGGGAGGAGCAACCGGTAACCAATGGTTTGTAGACCCAGTGAACAAATTGAGTGTAGTCTCGCTTACCAATACGACCACAGCCGGAATGCAAGGACCCTACCCAAACGCTTTGAGAGATGCGATTTATGAGAGCATCGCCCAGGAAGAAACAAAACAAGTTAATAACTAACTTTCTTATTGTCTCTTTTGTCATCGCTCCCTTGCTGATTGAGCATCAGACTAAATTAGCTTGTCTTGCAAAAGAAAAAATCAAACTGGAAAAACTTTATCCAAAACTGGATAAATTACCGCCGCCAGTTTTACTTAAAACCGGTATTGGAGCAGACGTTGCCATTCCTGCTGATGTCAACGATTTTGGATATGCACAGAGTCGCAATTCTCTGCCATCAAAAATCACTTTTGTAAGTACAGGTTCCAGAGCCTGGGCAAGCGGCTTAAAATCAAACGACAAATTGATAAACGCTTCGTTTGATACCACAGGCGCCACCTTGATAATCGATCGTGAAGGCAAGAAATATCTGTGCAGGATTAGCGCACTAAGCGCACCCACAAAGACAAATACTAATGCAGCATCAAGCGAAGCAAACAAATCATTACTCAAGCACGAGATTGTTCTACTCGTTGACAGTTCTGCTTCAATGAATACAAAAGACTGTCCTGGTGGCAAAACACGCTGGCAATGGTGTCGAGATCAAGCGGGAAACCTGCTTAAAGAAAACATTCTTGCCCAGAAAACGACAATTACAATATTCAGCACAAATTACAGTTCTCATGCTCGATGTCACCTTAGTGATCTCTCCCGAGTTTTTCAAAACAATTCAGCAAGCGGAGAGACTAATTTAGCTCCCGCATTAAAAGATGCGCTCGCAAGCGTATCTTCGCAGTTATATGCAGGACGCCCAGCACTTATTGCGGTTATAACTGATGGACGCCCAACCGACATAAACAACGTACGCAAACTATTGATAGATACAGCAAATAGCCTGAAAGATCCAAGTCTGCTCAATATTACATTTATTGAAATAGGCACGCCAGAAAAGTATTTGCGAGAATTCGACAACGACCTTGTAATGCAAGGAGCCAAAGCAGATATAGTGTCACTTTTCCCGTTCAACGAAGTGAATAAAAGAGGGATCACAGATATACTTGCGCAATCAGCACAACCACCCAAGCAACCCAACAAAGAAATCAGCATTTCAGAGGCTCAACTAAAACTGAAAGCATCAATCAAAGAAGCACTAGAAAAGAAACAGCAAGAAGAGGCTCGAAGCAAGATTTTGCGAGGCGCAGCCAATAAACTCTATGATTTCACGAAACCGAAACCAGCACCAAATACAGCATCAAAAAAACCAGTTGCAATTAAAGCACATCCAACAGGAACTCTGCGCGAGCAGTCGACAGCCGAAATAAACGAACATGAAAGTGTTTTGAAAGAAGGCGCTAATAAGACATATTCTTTGCCTGGTAAGGGCACAAAATAAAATACCGGGAGAGGAAAAATGAGCATAAATACAAAATTCATCGGTCTTGCATCGAGCTTAATTCTGCTTACAGCATGCAATATTGGAAATTCTCACAATGACCTTATGCGTAAGTCATGCGGAGGCACCATGCATTACACACAAGAACGAGACCCCAGTCCCGAGCAAGTGAAAGCCGGACTAGAAGCGCTTCGCAAGTGGAAGGATGCCTCTCCAACAAAGAAAAACGAGCTTGCAGACACAATTGTTTTAGGAAAATCTTTGAATGGTCTGACTTTAGACCAGACTGTCTCTTACCTGGGACTTCCTGATGCACCAAATCGTTATAAGACTAAAGGCTATGAGACTCAATGCGACCTGGTATTCGAATTCGGGGGCAATGGCAGGATTGAACGAGCTTTTATTGATGCTACTAATTGACACAGTTGGCTGCCAGAATTAATAATTAAATCGTCCTCTTTGCCGAAACAGATTGAGCCACTTGCGGCTTAGAATATCCCAACTATGAATCGCCGCCACCAAATACGTCAGTATCTCAAACTCGTCAGCGAATTTCTGGCGGTAGCAGCGCCTATCATATGTTTGTTTGACTGTGTTGTTCTGCCTGTACTAAGTGCGATTCTTCCATTTGTGGGAATTCAGCATTTTGTCCACGGAATAAGCGATCAATTCATTACCGCTCTGGTATTAGCGATCTGCCTTCCAGTGCTGATTCCTGGAATTATCAAACACAAAAACAAATCAGTTGCTTTTATGTTTTCCGGAGCCATTTGCTTAATGCTGTTCACCAATTTCATGGGCGAGCGCATAGATCAATGGCTACATATCTCGCTCACAATAGCCACAAGCATACTTTTGATTCGATCCAACTGGCTAAACAAACAGTTGCTCAAAGCAATTAGCCCCTGTGCCTGCGCACACCATCACCATCATGACACCGAAACGGCACCAGTGGCGGTGAAAATAGAACTCACCACAGCGCGCTAAAAATTTGATCCTAATTTAAGGCTTGTCTTCCATTCGGCGCAAGGTGACATAGCGCGAAAAGTCAGCAAATGCCTGGTCTTTGCTGTCCCCTTCAAAGTAAGCAGTAGCTCTGTCTTTGAAAGCCTCTGTATCTCCAGCCAATCTCACGGCTTCGGTCAAATCCATGATGCTTTGAGCATGGTTTCCCATTTCAAGCATGAGCTTGCCACGTCGATGATAAGCCTCCGCGTACTGTGGATCTAACAAAATGGCACAAGTAAGATCTTCCAGAGCAGCATTGGTATCACCTTGATCGCACTCAATTTGTGCTCTGGCAAAAAATGCATCACTATTGTGGGGATCGTGTTCAATAGAAAGACTGAAGTCTCGTTCAGCTTTCTTGTAGAAATTCATATAGAAATGAGTTAAACCCCGAGCATAATAGGCATCGCTGTGTTGAGGGTCCAGATTAAGCACATTGGAATAATCTTCAATAGCCTCTGGATAACGCCTTAATGCAGCTAACAATAAGCCTCTTGCAAAATAGAAAGCCGAATTTTCAGGGTCGATATCAATTGCTTTGCCATAATCGATAATCGCATCTTCCAAGCGACCAACGCTCTCCAGAGCGACAGCACGGTAATACCAGCACATCGAATCGAAAGGTTCTAGCTTCAATGCACAGTTAAAGTCGCCGAGAGCTTGCAAAAATGACCCTTTCAAAAAGCGCAACCACCCTCTATAGGTATATGCCTGTGCATGCTCGGGATCCAAATTCAAACAACGGTCCAAATCCACTCTAGCCCGGTCGAGTCTGTCTGCAGCTATATACGCTCTAGCCCTGAAATACAAACTTTCAGCCAAATTATTATTGGTGTCGTTTTCTACCGCTTCATCAAAATTGGAAATAGACTCGGAAACCTTGCCTGCTAAAAGATAAGCTACGCCAAGGAAATAGCTGATTCCATCACGTCCGGCATCTTTTCTTTTGAGCCGCTCGAGCTTGTCTATAGCCTGACTGTATCTGCCCTCATTCAAGTACACTACCGCGTCTTTGAGTTCATTTGAAAATTGTTCGGGGCTTAGTAAAAATCTTTGCATGACTTGCTCTCAGCTCTCACCTGCCAGTGATTTAGCATCAAAAGCGGCAAGTAATGACTGAGCACTAAGGCTCAAAGATCAGGTGCTACCCCTGCTTGTTCAACAATTCAGTAATGTGAGCTACAAGCTTTTCTGCTTGACTGCGCCCCAACTCATCCCAGTGTGCAACATTGAAATTTTTGTCAGAATATTCATCTGCTTCTTCATCTGTCCAACCAATGGTATCTAGCGCCCGACCAAGCAAAGTCAAATAATTCTGGTCGGTCACTTCACCAAAATGGACAGCAGTACTTTCCTCTACGTCTTCAAACTCTTCTTCGATATTTGGGGTATCCGGCGCCTGAGCCGGTTCAGCTGCTTGCGACGAATCTGCCACTGACACTTGAGGACCAATTTCGAAATTCTGTACCGGTCTTGGTGGTTCAGGTTCTTGATAAACGGGCTCAGGTGTAGGTTCTCGCTCTATTTCTTTTGAAACAAGCTCGGGACCAGCTGGCATTGCCTGCCAGGGAGAATTCTGATCGGTACTTATTTCTTGACGCAATTTCAAACTTATGATTAGCTGGCGCATTTCATCCATTTGTCTGGACATTTCAATAAATCGTCTTTCGCAAAAGGATCTAAGCCCAATTATTGATTCAGACAACATGTCCGCATCACCAAGTTGTCTTTGCATGCCTATCAACTTTGGAGTTATTAGACCTTCTGATTCTAATTGCGGTCTGATTTGACTTGTAGGCCATCCCTGCTCGACCAGTTCTCTTATACGTTCGAGCACTGCCATATCTTCTGGGCGATATTGTCTTTGTTGTCCCCGCCCACGCTTGATATCGAGACCAAACATAAGCTCCCATCGTCTCAACTGGTGGACGGATAAGCCCAATCTGTTGGCGACTGTGTTTATGGAGATTAAGTCTTGCGAAGTCATAAATGGTGTCCTTCTAGCGCAGCTAAGCTAGCCACTAACAAAATGCCCTCGATCCAGTGTGCTTAATCCCTGTTCTGATAAATGCAAAAATGTCAAACACGTGCTACTTTATACAGCCTATGCGCAGAGCAATCCTTCTAATTGTCGACGGGTGCGGTGTCGGGGCATCCCCAGACGCTCAAGCTTTTGGCGACGCCAACACCTGTAATACACTGGCAAATACAGCTGCCAGGTCTAACAATTTTTCTTTGCCTAACCTCTATAATTTGGGCTTAGGCAACATTTGCACTGTAAATGGCGTAGCAGAAAATCAAAATCCGCTAGGTCTTACGGCTAAATTAGAAGAAGCCAGTAATGGTAAGGATACCCAGACTGGACACTGGGAAATGATGGGTCTTGTATCGACCACTGCTTTTCCTACCTATCCTAATGGCTTTCCCAAAGAAATAATCGATCGTTTCGTCAAAGAGACCGGAGTTTCTGGGATTTTGTGCAATATGCCAGCTTCTGGCACCGACATTCTGCGCGACTTAGGCCAGGAACATCAACAAACTGGCAAGCCAATCGTTTATACATCGGGCGATAGCGTTTTCCAAATTGCCTGTCACGTAGACACTATTCCGCTTTCTAAACAGTATGAAATGTGCGAAATAGCGCGTCGAATACTTGATGGACCACACAAAGTAGGAAGAGTAATTTGTCGTCCATTCAACGGAACGCCAGGCAATTACAAACGCTTAAGCGGAGACAGACGCGACTATGCAGTTCCTCCACCGGCTAAACACTTCATGGATAATTTGATTACAAGCCAAATGGGTGTGTTTGGTATCGGAAAAATTGAAGATATTTTTGTCAAAACCGGATTGAGTCACGCCAAACACACGGGCTCGAACGCCGAAGGACTGGACCTTACCTTGAAGGCAGTGCAAGGGTCTTTGCCGATGGCTAATTTAAAAATTGATTCGAGTTTGCCAGACGATATTCGTTTTATTTTCACCAATTTGGTCGATACAGACGCTCTTTATGGGCACAGACGAGATGTCGCAGGTTATGCTTCTTCACTTATTGAATTCGATCACTGGCTTGGAAAAATCATGTCTTCGCTCTTGCACGACGACTTATTACTAATTTCTTCTGACCATGGAAACGACCCAACTGCGCCAGGTACAGACCACACAAGAGAATTCGTGCCGCTGGTTGCTTACTCGCCTTCTTTTGTAGACAACAAAAAATTACCAGGTCATAAAGGTATTCGCAAAGGATTCTACGACATTGCCGCCGGGCTTTCAGACTGGCTTTCGGTCGATTATTCTGGTCCTGGAAAAACCTTTTTGACTAATTAGAACAAAGTTTCAACTGGGAGAAAGAAAATGAACTGGTCCGACGCTCTAGTAATTGACTTTACTGGGTCGCTTAAAACTGACGAAAATTCAAAAACATTCAGCTTTGAGCGCTTCGACTCCAAAGTCATGGATTTGATTCGAAAACAAGAACAAAACAAGTTTGCTATCATTTTTGATACCGCATTTAGCTGCGATGCTCACTCACCAAATGTAGTACCATCACTAATAAAGGACCACATTAACTTATCGGGTGAAAATCCACTTATCGGCCCAAACTTCCCTGGTGGTGAGCGTTTTCCTCCAGTGCAAGACATTTATGTTTTCGATTGCGCCGAAAAAATCACTCAAACCAAACCGGTCATTGTTGCAGGATTAAAACAAGGTAAAAAGATAGATAACCAAGACGCTCAATTCATCGGCTCTTTAGGAGCTGAGTATTACTGCTATAACACTGTGCCAACTATGATCACTGCCGCTCATGTCAAATGGAAACTATTATCAGTTGTCGGTCCTGCTCAAACGCAAGATTCAAGCTGGGTAAAAAACTGTTTGGATAAAATCCGACAATTGGCTACCTGCGCCAAATAAGGGAAGAAAATCAATGCAAGTCGAAGAAGCAAAAAAGCACGCCAAGTCACCCAAAGACGCCGTAGAAGCTATCAAATCTTTCACGTCAGTCATTCCAGATGTCGCAATCGTACTTGGCTCCGGCGTTTCAACGCTTACCGAGCTAACTGATTCTGTCACCATTTCTTTTCAAAACATTTTCGGGGTATCACCGACGGTGGCAGGACATGCCGGCAGTGTCAGCGTTGGAAAATTTCCTCAAAACCAAAACGTCAATGTAGCCGTTTTTAGAGGCCGGTTCCACGTTTACGAAGGACATGATTGGTCAATCGTCACTTTGCCGACCAAAGTAATTCATGCCTGGGGCGTTAAGAAGCTCATTGTAACTAACGCAGCTGGCGGCATCAATCCAACCTTCAACGTAGGCGACCTCATGTTACTCACTGGTTTTCGTGATTTCATCAGCGAAAACGCCAGAAAAGACATTATCGAGCAATTGAAAAAATCTTCTGTTGATTGTCAAAACGAGCTTAGCAAGCAGATTTTAAACGTAAGTCTAAAATTGCGCGAGCAAAACAAAGAATTCCGTCCTATGGCTCAAGGAGTCTATGCTGGCTTCACTGGACCCTCTTACGAATCGTTGGCTGAAATAGCGTTGGCCTTGAAATTGAAATGCGATGCAGTTGGCATGTCTACCGTGCCAGAGCTATTAACCGCCAAAGAACTCGGTTTGAGCGCAGCTGCAATTTCGGTTATCACCAACGTTTGGAATGAAGACGTTTCGATTCATGGTCACGAAGAAGTATTAGAAGCGTCTAAAGCAGCATCCAAACGCCTCGACATGCTCTTTTCCAGTCTTCTTGCAAGCGAAAAATAAATGAGCGCGTGCTCATAAAGCCGGTTGCCAAGCGGAGCTGCGCTAGGTTTTATCTTTTCTTCTCATTACAACTATCACATAATTGTTGTTTTGAATTAAAACAGCCATGTAGGGTTCAAGTATCACCTGTGTTTTACTCCTCATGAGTTTTAACTACCTAACACCTTAAACGACCTTCCATCTGAAATCTCAGCCTTTTCTCCAGCCTTGATCACAGGTGAGTTGGAGACTGGGTTCCTCTAGCCGGGAGATGGATTGTGTCCTAGATGAACTCTTGCTTCGACCTGTGCACGGGAAGAAGCAGGCAAAACGAAAGGAAACCAATCATGATAACGTGCAGAATCATGAACGGAGAAGAGACTGCACCTGCCTACATCGAAGGGACCAAGCACGTTGCTTACGTTCCCAACGCTGAGGAAGTGCGCCTTCTCACCACGGTCGACATCGAGTCGATCATGGAGGTCTTGATCGATGATCAAGTCGTCGAAACTCGTTCGCTGAAACCGGGTCGCCATTTTCTCAATCTGGCGCTCTTTCTCGCTCGAGGTGCACGTGCTACCGCCGCTCGCCAGCCTCGCGACACGTCGACCATTTGGTCGCGTTTCCGCAGCACGAGCGAACCGGCGACGCCCACGTCGACGAAGGAATTCACCGTCCGGTTCAAGAACGCGAACGCCGAGGGCGATGTCGTCGCCACGTTCGAGTTCAAGTTCCTGGACTCGGTGGCTTTCAAGCTGAGCAAGATGGCTCATACCGTCTTGCACGACCACAAGGCCCACGAGAGCGAAGCAGACCCCAACGCCAAAACGTGGATCTGCTGGGATTGCGACGGCACTGTTCCGGCTCACCGGACGACCTGCAACAACTGCGGCGCGCCTCGCAACCATCCCTCGAACCTGAAGCGTCGGGGCATCTGACGACTGAACACATAACGGTCGGAGAACCTCCATGACCACTATGATGGGTTTGGCTCTGCTCTTGCTTGTCTTTCTCATTCCAGGAATGGCATTCGGGATGGCTCTATCCGGGCTCTTCCGCTCCAGGCTCTGGACTACGATTGCAGCAACAGTACTCGCCGTGATTGCGCTGGCTTCTCTGCCCGCTCACATCGCAGCGATACCGGTTGGGTACATGTTTCTGGGCATCTGGTGTGCCTGGGACGACCCTGACCTTCTCTACCATGCCTTTTCGCTTGGCTGGTAAGAAGCGGCTAGGTCACCGGTGAGTCGTAAGAACTTGTCCAACTAGGTCTGAACCAGGATTTTGCTTAAAAGCAAGTCCTGGTTCTTTCCTTTCTTCGGTGAGTTACACTATACGTATTAGTAGAATAACGTTAAAGAGCGAAGCAGGGGAACTGGTTTTTGCCCAGTACCCCTGCCGAATTTAAACCGATATCGGTTCAGATTCTAGAAGCGAAACTTCAAGAAAGGCGCGCTTTCAGTTCACCCTGGATGCGAACGAACTCACTTGGCAGTCGATCGGCGAGACGCTTGAAGAAGTCGTCGCGTCGCTCGAGTTCAAGCGACCAAAGCTCCGGATCGATAGCCATGAGCTTGTCCCAATCCTTGCGCGAAATGGATTCAAGCCCAGTCCAGTCGATATCCTGAAACTTGGGCACGAGTCCTAGCGGCGAAGACTCGGCGGCCGCCTTGTCCTCGACCCGCTCGAAAATCCACTTCAGCACACGCATGTTCTCGCCGAAGCCAGGCCACATGAAGCGCCCGCCTTCATCAGTCAAGAACCAGTTGACGCAGAAAATCTTGGGCGGCTGTGAAATGCCATTGCCCACTGCAAGCCAGTGCTTGAAGTAGTCGCCCATGTGATAGCCGCAGAACGGAAGCATCGCCATCGGATCACGGCGAACTTCGCCGACCTTGCCGGTAGCCGCAGCGGTGGTCTCCGAACCCATACTGGCAGCAGCGTAAACGCCTGCATTCCAGTCAGAGGTTTCGAGTACCAGCGGCTGCGTATTGCTCCGCCTGCCACCAAATATGAAGGCACTGATCGGAACGCCCTTGGGGTCGTCCCAGCGAGGGTCGAGTGAAGGACACTGCGTTGCGCTCACGGTGAATCGCGAGTTGGGATGCGCCGCTTTGCGACCGCACCCAGGCGTCCATTCATTACCCTGCCAATCGATGAGCGAGGCGGGCGGCTCACCAAGCCCCTCCCACCACACGTCGCCGTCGGTGGTGAGTGCAACGTTGGTGAAGAGACAGTTGCTCTGCAGCATGGCAAGCGCATTTGGATTGGTCTTGGCCGATGTGCCTGGAGCCACGCCAAAGTAACCGGCTTCTGGATTGATTGCATACAACTGCCCATCATCGCCGGCCTTGAGCCAGGCGATATCGTCACCAATGGTGGTGACTTTCCAGTCCTTGAAGTTATCCGGCGGAATGAGCATGGCGAGATTGGTCTTGCCGCAGGCGCTCGGAAAAGCAGCACTGACGTAGAGCTTCTTGCCCTGGGGAGATTCAAGACCCAGGACCAGCATATGCTCAGCGAGCCATCCTTCGTCGCGCGCCATGGTAGAAGCGATGCGCAAAGCGAAACACTTCTTGCCGAGCAATGCATTGCCGCCGTAACCGGAGCCATAAGACCAGATTTCGCGTGTCTCGGGAAAGTGCACAATGTATTTGGTCTCGGCATTGCAGGGCCAGGCAACATCCGACTCGCCCAACGCAAGGGGCGCGCCGACGCTGTGCAAGCACGGGACAAAGTCCGGAGAATCACCTAGAGTGTCGAGAACTTGGCTGCCCATGCGAGTCATGAGCCTCATGCTCAACACCACATAGGCAGAGTCGGTCAGTTCGACACCGATGTGTGAAAGAGGCGAGCCGATGGGTCCCATGCTGTATGGCACCACGTACATGGTGCGACCCTTCATGGAACCGGCAAAGAGACCAGTGAGCTTCTCCTTCATCGAAGCGGGGTCCATCCAGTTGTTGGTTGGACCTGCATCGACTTTGTTGGTCGTGCACACATAAGTCCTGTCTTCCACGCGGGCGACATCGGAAGCATCGGAGCGAGCAAGGAAGCTGTTGGGACGCTTCTCAGGATTGAGCCTGATCAGCTTGCCGGCATCGACCAGTTCGTTGCATAGACGGTCGTACTCGGCTTGGCTGCCATCGCACCAATAGACTGAATCGGGCTGACAGAGAGCTTGGATCTGGCTGACCCAGGCAAGCAGCTTGCTATTGGATGTAGGGATTGGTGGCATGTGTTGTCCTTTGGTTATTGTGAATCATTGCTTAACAGCAAGAATGATTCCTCGGTTTATTTCCTTTTTTTGACGGCTTTAGTCTGTTTATCCTGGACCGTTTCTTGTGAAATTTATGACCTCATAAACCTACTAAGTAGCACTGTGCTCATTCGCGAAGTGCTAAGGAATATCTCTTTTCTTAGTTGGCCTAGGTGCGCTAAAAACGGCTTCTCATTTGTTACATGCGCAATATAATTTACAATCATTGCTTGGACACCCAGCGATACCATCTCATCAGTTCAGCCGTGGATAGGCTCGATTCGGGACAGCCTCGATGCAAGTGGGGCCGAGCCCCATCGAACATTTCGGACACTCCGCCCAATGCTTCTTCTTGCATAAAGTGCTCCATCAGCGGCTGCAATGTCACCTTAATGCGACTAACAGTTTCAGGAACACTACCGTGAATGTTTAACAAAGCATCGCAATAGTGCCCCAGAAGCCACGGATAGACCATGCCCTGATGGCGGCTCAAGTCTCTATGATATTGATCTGGATGAGTCAGTCCACAACCAAAAATACCCTGATAATTTGCATCAGTGCTGGCAAGCGTTCGAATACCCATCGGCGTAAGTAATTCTGTCTCTACCATCTGTAGTATCATTTTTTCTTGTTCTTTTTCGAAAGCACGAAATGGAAGCGATATGGCTAAAAGCTGATTACACCTTACACTTTCATCGTTTTTGGGACCAGGCGTAAGCCCCTCCTCCAAAACGTCAAACAAACATTTCTTTTCTTCGTTCCAAAACTTTTGCATTGACGCTTTAGCTTTGTCTGCCATCAAGCGGATTTCGGAAAAGTTGGTTGCTGGCTCCTTTACAGCATCGGCTAGATACAAAATAGTTTCCAAAAAGTTATACCAGAGCGCACAAAGTTCGATGGGTTTACCTGCCCTTTGGGTCATTGGAAAATCTTCTACCTTTGTATCCATCCAGGTGAAAACTTTCTGCCTATGAGCACATCTCAGCAGTCCATCATTGGGATCTATCCTGACACCGGGATTGGTACCAAGGATATATTTGACCGCAGCATCAACCATCAACGGAAGTTGTGCTTTTATAAAATCTTCATCCCGAGCCACTTTCCAGTACTGATGCAAAGCCCATCCCCACCACAAAGTAATGTCAGCGGCCTCATACTCATGCTCGCCTTCTGAAAGAGGGAAATCAAAATCTTTCTGATAGTTAGGCATAATGCCGTTCTTCACTCGTTTCGATGCGGTCTCGATAATTTGTTTTGCATCATCCAAGCGACGAGTAGCAATAGCGATGCCTGGCAGAGCCATCATGGCTGCGCGTCCGCCCGCGTTGAACCAGGGATATCCTTCGATTACAGTTAGACCTTTTTCGACTTGCGAGCAATAATCTTCGACAATAAATTTATCGCAATCGAGCAAAAGCATGGCCGTGCGCTGACTCTTATCCAGATTTGCGCCATCAATGATACGCTTTTGTCTTGCCACCATCTCTTCAACATGCTGCCTGGCGCATACCTTATGGATCGGTCGCTCAAAACTAGCTGCCACAACTGTTTCGCTATCAGATGATAAAGGCGCCGATACCGAACCTACAAGATATAAATCTTCCGAATCAGGCAAGCCGCGCTTGGTTTCCACCGGAAGGTTGTAGTCCCACCACCAGTTTTTGGAAGTAGAATATTCACCCTTGTTCCAAGTAAGACAGAGACGTCGAGCCTTATTGTCCAAAATTATCACTGCCTGCTTGGGAGAAACAAACTGCGCATATTTCATTTGCGATGACCCTTTCACTTGCTCGTGAATAGGCCTATATCCCACTAAAAAACGAGTGCTGATGCGAGCATCATGCTTCTCAGAATCGGGTTTGTCAGGGTCAGGAATCCAGTTGTACTCGACAAATACCTCATCAGTTCCATGTGGATGGATGAGCTGCTTGATCAAATAATGACCGGCAATCTCGAAAACCCAGGTAGGACAAGGTAAATTAGTAAATGATTCAAGATACTTGTAACCAGTAGGCGATACCACCCCTGAGGCCCAATAGTTTGTCGACAAATCGAACTCGCGGCCATTTACAAAAACCGTCTCTTCAAGCCGAGATAAAACAATATGGCGGTTACATGGTGGTGGCATAGACGATACCATAACCGCATGGTACCTACGCAAATTAGCACCAGAAACAGTGCCCATTGAATATCCGCCAAGCCCGTTGGCGACTAGCCATTCGCGATTGTCTGGTTTATCACGACTGGGATACCAAATGGGAATTTCAAAATCGATGTCTCGATAACGAGATTTGAGCCAACCGATAATTCCAAATGTCACCTAAACGCCTCCCGGGTTCTGCAGCCATTCTACCCAACCCAGCCCTAATGCCTGCATGTCAAGCCATAAATTCCGAAATTGCCAGCCAGTTTGGATATAGCAAACCCTGGAATAAATTTCCAAGACCTCGCGAAGTTTGCGCTAACTGCAACATAATTTCCCAAAAGGTTTAACCTTTTTAAGGTTGCAAAGAGGAAGCCGCCTTTGTTAGGTTGTGACATGACGACAGGGATGTTCGACAAAGGGAGATATAGCAAATGATTATTGATGTGACTAGATGCCTTTCATTTTTTATTGCTGTCAGCGCGTGGATCTTTAGCTAAGTATGATGTTGAAAGAAAATCAGAAATCCAACCAAAGTGGTAATTTCTGATTCTTTCTAGATTCAATTTTTACTATAAAACTTAGTATTTTCATACTCGCAAATCTCGGTACAATGAGCAAGTACTTTTACTCTTCGACTAAATGACAGAATCCACTACTAGCCCACAATCTGCCCCCCAAGCCCTTTCAAGCAAAGACTTACTTTGGGCGTTAGGCGTTGCTTTATCTGTTTCGCTAGTGATGGCTATCTGGTATGTCTTCGATCACCATATTCCAATGATGGACGAAGCCGGTCATATTTTGAACGGACTAGGATATAGAGAGTTATTTCTGCATCCCAGACCATGGCGTTTGGATTGGCTTCATAAATGCTTGAGCGTAAACACATTCTATCCACCAACTGTTTATGTAATGACCGGACTTTTAAAGACCATCATGGGAGCAGGCAGACAGTTTGATATTGCCGTTCACGTCTTTTACACCTTTTTGCTCAGCGCATCTCTTTTTCTCACATGCAGACTTTTAAATTTCACTTTGCTGTCTGCCGCATGTGCCGCCATTCTAGTCAACAGCTATCCTGAGATTTCGTCTTTAAATCACATTTTCATGCTCGATTTTCCAGCCGTTTCAGCCGCGAGCGTGGGCATTTTTCTGCTTACGTACTGGTGGCGCAAACCAACCTGGATAAATGCCATTTTGTGCGGAATACTAATTGGCTTTTGTTGTCTGACCAAACAAATTGTGGCTGCATTCTTGCTTGGCCCAGGCTTTTTCTATTTCGTTCAAATCATCCGCAACAAAGGCGCTCTGCCACAAAAAACTATGCTTGCCCAGATTTTTTTACTTGCAGGAAGTACTGCTGCAACAGGTGCGCCCTGGCTTTTAGTCAACTATAAAGCTATGCAAGCAATAAACGAATATGCCCAAACCAATCTGGTTTCTGCCGGTCAAAAACTGACGCCTATCCAGAGCGCAATTTACTATCTATCGACTTACAGCTATAACCTTTCACCGCTTGGTTGCCTGCTTTTCGTAGCCTCCATTTTTTCTATCGGAAAACAAGCACACGCCAAGCTGGCGCCACTATGGGCATCGGCTCTAATCGGCTTTTTGCTTATGAGCAATTATGTTTATCCACTAGACCGCTATATCGCACCAAGCGTTATTTTTATTGCGGCTGCAAGCGGCGTTTTGCTAGCCAATCTTTGGCAAAGCAAAAAAATTATTCTTAAAATTCTGGCAGGACTTCTATCTACTGCGCTTTTAGCGCAATATTTGTCGTTTAATTTCACACCGTATCCAATTACTTACTTGCCACCACTGACGATACTATCCAAATTGATGGGCATCAGACTCAAGTCATCCACTTACAGTCGCGATGGTACAAAAGAAAATCCATTTCCTTATGAAGATTGGGGTTACGATTGGGCTCTTAATCACATAAAAACGCGCGATGGCGCTGCACCGGTTTATTTCAACATAATGGCGAACAAAACCAATTTGAACGCTCAAACCTTTGATTTAGTGACAAAAGAACAATCGAGTCCGGTACGAGCAACCACATCGCGAACCTGGTCGATAGTGGGCGATGAGTACTCTTTCGACCCAGAAAAAACGATGTATTTCCATTGGTTCCTGATTAAAGAAGGCGACCACGGTGCTCCCTGGAAAAACAAAAAAGCAGAACAAGATTATGAAGCGTTAAAATCCTTTTTGAACCAGAGCGGCAAATTCGAACTTGTAGATAGACACAAGTGTCCAGACGGACAGGATCTGATTTTGTATCGCCAGGCCGGTTTAAAACTCTAACAGTAAATGAGATTCAGTTAGGGTATCGTCTCCTCTTGCAAACTATAATTTATGGCTCTATGGTCATTTCAACCACTTCAAAGCCAAGCCGTATTTCTGTTGTCGTGCCTCTCTACAATGAAGAGGCGACCGTCAAAGGCGTTTTGACCTGCCTGCAGGAATTAGAACGTGAACTAATAGCAGAAGACCCGAGTATTAAGGACCTGGAGATAGTTTTTGTTGACGATCGCTCCAAAGACAAGTCATTTGAAATAGCCTCTAATCTTGCCCTTCAGCACAAAAATGTCAAAGTAGTCAAACTTGCTTTTAATTCAGGCAGCCACGCAGCGATTATGGCTGGAATAATTAATTGCTCGGGAGATGCAATTACATTTATCGCAGGCGACCTGCAAGATCCGCCCCAGGTCTTGAAAGAACTCATAAACGAGTGGCGCCAGGGCACCAAAATTGTCTGGGCATCAAGATCAGACCAAATGGGATTCAAACGACCTTTGTTCTCTAAGCTTTACTGGTATTTGTGTGCAAAGCTAAATCAGTCCTCGATTCCAGAAGAAGGTGTAGACTTCTTTTTAATCGACAAACAAGTCAAAGATACTCTGGCGCAAAGACCCCACCGTCAGGCTCCTATATTTCTTGCTGTTGCAGAAACTCGCTATAACTCGACTACGATCAAATACGAAAAACAAGAACGTGAGCGCGGCAAGTCCGGCTGGACTATGCGAAAGAAAATCGCTCTATTTCTAGATTCGATAGTCTTATCAAAACGATTGACCCAAATGTTTGCCACAGCAGGAATGTGCGGTCTGCCTCTTGCATTTGTTTTGTTTGGCGCTTCAATCTGTCTGTTCTTCTTGAATCACTTGAATGCAGCTATGTTTCTAACCGTGGTGGCAATATCGTTTCTTTGTCTTGGAATTCAATCAGCAATTTTCTGGCTGTTTGCAGAAACCATGCACAGAGCCGGTCTTGAGCATCGAGAATCACCAAATTATGTTGTTGAGCAAATCATCACTAATCAGGATATTACCGATTTTACTTCAGCTGCAACATATGCCACTTCGTCTTCGGTCATCGAAGGGAATATCGGCAAGAATACAACTGTTTCGGAAAGTCTCTCAGTATAAGGCAGAATAAGACCTTTTCCACTGGTCTTGTTATACGCGCCTTCTTTGTGAATTGGTGGAATTCCGCGTCTTGTGGTAATTCCAACTTTGTCTAGTTTGCTTATGGCTTCGTCGCGCTCATCTCTTGAAGCATTTTCGAGAATAATCGGATAGGACTGGTAATTCCAGGTGGTTACGTAGTCTCTAGGTTTAATGCGTTTGATACCAGTTGCATGATCAAAAGTCGAATTGTAGTAGGAAGCAATTTCGTTGCGACGACTTACAATCCAGTCGAGCCTCTCTAGCTGCTTGATTCCAATGGCTGCCTGCATATCAGTCATACGATAATTGTAGGCAATTTCATCGTATTCTTCGTACATCGTACTTGCCGATTGATGACGCAAATGCGCAGAAATCGAGGCACCATGCGCTCTAAGCCTGCGGGCGCGCTCAGCTCTGTCCTTGTCTTCCAAAGTAATCATGCCACCTTCCCCGGTGGTTATCACTTTGCGGGGATGGAAGCTCCATGCGCTTGTATTGCCGGAAGAGCCCACTGGTTTACCCTTGTAAGAAGAACCTATCGAGCAAGCGCTGTCTTCTAAAATAACGATGCCAAAATCATCGGCTATTTGATTGAAAGCGTCTACGTCAGCGGGAATACCAATCTGATGAACGATCAAGACAGCCTTCAATTTGTTGCCAGTCTCTTTATTTTTCAGATCAGAATCATAATTTTCTTCGATGATTGTTCGACATTCATCTGGGCTTATATTCATTGTCTGAGGGTCAATGTCACAAAATTGAGGCGACGCACCGGCGTGAGCGATACCATTTGCAGTGGCAATAAAAGAAAACGAAGGGCAAATAACGTCATCACCTTGCCCTATGTCGTGAATGAGCATCGCGAGGTGCAGAGCTGTGGTACACGATGTGGTAGCAATACCGTATTTCGCCTGAATAATTCGGCAGACATCTTCTTCAAATTGAGCCACAAGCGGACCTTGCGAAATCCAACCGGAAGCAAGGGCCGTTTGCACCAACTCAAATTCTTCCTTCGCCAGAAAAGGCTTTGCTATTGGGATACTTTGCTTGGTTGTTTCCATTCCTCGATTTCCTTTTCTATTGATTTCACAATGCGAGCGGGTACTCCAGCCACGAGTGAGTACGGCGGTATTACTGTATCCTCGAGAACAACGGCGCCTGCAGCAATAATACTGTGATGACCTATTGTCGAACCCATAAGCACTACAGAATTTTGTCCGATGAAAACATAGTCTTCTATCACCGTGGGCTTGCGGTCGACAATGTCGTAACCACGCTCTGTGACGCATCGCTTAGCAGTGCTGTGAGTAAGTATAGACGCACTGGTGCTGATATTGACACCTTTACCAATAGTAAGACCTCCCTGTCCGTCTATAAGCGTAAAGGGTCCAATCCAGGTTCCTTCGCCAATTTCGGGCTCACCGGTTATCCAACAATGCGGGTTATATGTATTTGCCGGTAAGCCATCAACGGGGGCTTGCGGAGAGTACTTTGGCATCTGAAGCATTCCAGTTAGTTAGGGCGCAATCTTTGAGTAAACCAGACAAATCGTAGTTCTGCGACTGGAACCAAGAAATATAGGCTTTCAAACCATCTTCAATCGAAGTTTTCGGTTCAAAACCAGTCATCTGCTTGATTAAGCTGATATCGGCAAAGTGTCTGTTTACATCAGCCGGACGCTCTTTCTCAAAAACAACTTTCATCTCTTTCTTGCCGAGAATATCAATCATCATCTCTGCGATCTTTCTGATGGTCACTTCCTGACCACGTGCAACGTTTACAGCCTTACCAACGAGATTTTCAGCGCAAGTGGCTGCAATTATTCCTTTGACTGTGTCAGGAACAAAGGTAAAGTCTCTGGTTTGGCTACCATCTCCGTAAATGACTGGCGGAAGATTATTGAGCATTCGCACCAAGAAGCGTGGTATTACTTCGCCATGAACGCCTTCATGATGTTCTCTATATCCATATGTGTTAAATGGACGAACAACTAAGACTGGCATGCCATAAGTCTTTCCAAAAGCGTCTGTATACAATTCACCGGCGAGTTTGCTTGCACCATAAACTGTTGTTGGGCATAGCGGATGATTTTCAGGCATCGGTGCAGTAATTGCTGTGCCATAAACTTCGGATGAGGAAACGTAGACGAATCTGTCTAGCGGCTTTTGGCGAACTTCGCACATGTCTTGAGCCAACTTCAAAACATTCAGGGTGCCTGTAGCATTGACCTCGTGTACGAGAAAAGGCTTATCGAAAGACAAGCGCAAACATTGCACCGCCATGTGGATAATTACATCAACGTCTTTGACTGCTTCTTTGACTGCATCATTTTCGGTTATCGAGCCTTTGATGAAGCGGCAATTGCCAGTGGCAAGAGCGTCTTTAAGATTGCTTTCTTTTCCCGAAGACAAATCATCCAGAACGATGACTTTATTGCCCTGCTCCAGAAGCCCATCAACAAGATTACTCCCGATGAAACCGGCTCCACCTGTAACCAATACTTTTTTGCCATTGAGCTGCATCTCGATTCTCCTGACTATTTGAGCGCTTCTTTGAGCGACTGGACTACATGATCTATCTGGGCTTCGGTCAATTCGGGGAACATAGGCAGACTCAACACGCGCTCTGCCAGGTTTTCTGAAATTTGAAAGTCACCCTTTTGGTAACCCAGATTGCTGAAAGCGGCTTGTAAATGCACTGGCACTGGATAGTGAATGCCAGTGGAAACATTTTTGGTGTTCAAATAATCCTGAACCTTTTGTCTGACTTGAGAATCTTTGACTTGAACAATGAAGAGATGGAACACATGCTCATTGCCCTCAGCTGTCACAGGCAGAACAAGCCCTTCGACACCAGCAAGTTTCTGACAATAAGTGGCTGCGTGTTTGCGACGCAATTCATTCCATTTGTCCAGATGGGGAAGCTTAACGTCTAGAATGGCTGCCTGCAAGGAATCCAATCTGAAGTTGTGACCGACAATTTCGTGTACATATTTTTTTCGCGAACCGTGGTCGCGCAAAAGGCGTACTTGTTCTGCAATTTCATCATCGTTTGTGCAAACTGCACCGCCTTCGCCAGCAGCACCCAAGTTTTTGCCAGGATAGAAGCTGAAGCAAGAAGCTACACCAAATGTTCCAGCATTCTGTCCAAAATGTTTAGCTCCATGAGCCTGACATGAATCCTCGAGAACTTTTATACCTTTGGCGTCTGCCCAAGCCATTAACTCCTTCATGGCTGCGGTCTGACCATAAAGATGTACAGGGATAATAGCTTTTGTTTTGCTGGTCACAACTTTGTCCAGCTCTTTATAGTCCATGTTGTAAGTGACAGGGTCAACTTCAACCAGCTTTGCAGTGGCTCCCGCAAAAGCAATTCCTTCTACGGTTGCAACAAATGTATTTGCAACAGTTATCACTTCATCGCCAGGTCCAATTCCCATCGCCATCAAAGCAAGGTGCAATGCAGCTGTTCCAGAGTGAAGCGAAACGCAATGTTTAGTGCCTACATATTTGGCAAAATTGGCTTCGAATTGTTTAACCGCAGGTCCCAAGATAAACGATGCATCTTGAAAAACAGGTGCCATCGCTTTATCCAAATCTGGTTTCAAATTTTGAAACTGCTGCTTCAAATCGATAAACGGCACCGAAAGTGATTCTTTGGTCTGACTTGCGGCTAAACTGACTGACATTTCGTTCTCCCTTTCACCAACTGAATGATCTATTTTTGTCTGACTAGCGCTCTTGCTGGACTTCCAACTACTGTCGCGCCAGGCGGTACGTCACGAGTAACCACCGCTCCGGCACCAACCATGGCACCTTCGCCAACAGTCACGTTGCACATAATTACGGCTCCCGAGCCGACCGATGCACCTTTTTTGATTACGGTCGGATGTACTTTCCAGTCCGCTTCAGTCTGAAGCGCGCCACCATCTGTAGTAGCACGAGGCATAGGATCATTAATAAACATGACTCCGTGCCCGATGAAGACCTCATCTTCTATAGTCACGCCTTCGCAAATAAAAGTGTGACTCGAGATTTTGCATCGACTGCCAATCGTAACTCCCTTTTGTACTTCTACAAAAGTGCCGATTTTGGTGTCTTCAGCAATCGTGCACCCGTACATGTTGACGAAGTCACGAATGACCGTACCCTTGCCTATTTTTACGTCTTTCGTTATGCGTTGTAGAGCTGTTGGCTCAAAAACTGCCTGGTCACTCATTAATTCACTTTACCTGCCATTGTTTCAAGACTTTGTGGCTGTCCTGTTTTGAGAGATAAATTCGAAGCTTCCAGAATTTTCACTACTCTCAAACCAGCGCGTCCGTCAGTAATTGGTGTGGTGTTGTTCTTGATGCAATCGACAAAGTGTTGCACTTCTGTTTTAAGAGCTTCGCTCATATCAAAGACTGGTGCGCGCATGTCACCAATTCGATACTGAATCAAGCGCTCATGACGCCCTTCGCTAGTTTGCGGCTCGTCGGACTTGATTCCTTTATCGTAGATTTTGATTTTTTCTGCTGGATCAAGATCATCGTAAACGACCATTTTTTTGGTACCGCCAATTAGAATGCGACGGATTTTCACAGGCGACAACCAACTTACATTCAAATGAGCAATAACGCCATTCTCGAGCGTGAGACTCAAATAGGCAATGTCTTCGATACCGTTTCCAATGTGGCTTGCACCAGTGGCATGAACACTTACAGGATTCGAGTTGATCAAGAAATCCATTGTGGCAAGGTCATGAGGAGCCAAATCCCAGACCACGTTTACGTCGTTCTGGTGAAGACCCAGGTTGATTCTGGTCGAATCGAAATAAACGACATCGCCAAAATCTCCATGATCGATTTCTTGTTTAATTTTGCGAACAGCGCCGTGATAAACGAACGTGTGGTCGACCATCAGGGTCAGACCTTTTTCTTCAGCCAGAGCCACGAGTTCGTGACACTCAGCCGAAGTGGAACACATTGGTTTTTCGACTAAAACGTGCTTGCCAGCAAGAAGGGCTTCTTTGGCTAATTTAAAGTGAGTGAATACAGGAGTAACGATTACGACTGCATTGACTTTAGGATCTTTGAGAACTTCTTCATAACTGTTTGTCAGCTTGATTGTAGGGTAACGACGAGCAAGCTTTGCCAACTTTTCGGGCATCAAGTCGCAAACGTAACTAAGTTCGACTTCGGGATTCTCGTAAAAGTTTCGAATTAAGTTGGGGCCCCAATAGCCGCAACCGATGACTGCAACGTTTATAGCCATGAAAAATCTGTCCTCAATCATTTCATTTCGCATACAGCGAAATTCCAGCAAACCAGCGAAAAATTCGCCTACGGTGTGCCATGATCGCACGACATATATGGATCAATCCAATAGGTTTTTGTAATGTAAAGGTCTAAGCGGCTGCTTGAGCCAACCTTTCCATGGCTATATTGCCAGAATCGTTACCCGACCATTGATTTGGCGGGATCATTAAGAAGTTAGAGTCTGAAGTATTAGCAGAAGCTACCTGAGGGCTGTAATCGGTCAAAGAATGCAAGCTTTCTTTGCCACCAAGAGCTTTTGAACCAGCATCAGCTGCCTGGTCGATAGCTTCAAGACCTACCATGCTAATTTCTTCTGAAATTCCACGAGGAGCAGTTCCTTTTGGTCCACCGCCAATCCAGGGAACTTCGTCAGCGAACTTTTTGCCGGCTGCAGTAGCTTGGCTTGAATGCATAGCTGACATTTCGCTATTAGCTTCAGGTGCGCTTACACCTGCCAGCTTCGCAAAAACATCCATTGCATTAGTCGTTGCCATTCGTATTACCTGGTTACCTTGGGCAAATTTCGTAGTAATACGTATACGTTAGTCCCATAAACGGGCAATGTCAAGAATATTTAATCTGCCAGGGGAAGACCCCCACTTGACACTTTAAATTTAAAGGCTCGGAGCGTTCACGCCAGCCATCTGGGTAGCTGTTTGAGGTTGGGATTGTGGTCTTTGCTTTGCATAATCGGGCGGCAAAACTCTGAGCTCAACAAGAGCAGCTATACAACGCGAGCGCACCGCCTCGTCGTTAGGAGCCAGCTCGATTGCCTTGTAGTATTCCTTGATAGCATGATTAAGCTGCAAATTGCCTCTGTACGATTCAGCTAAAGCCAAATGCGAATTTGCATCACTGGGATTCTTTTTAGAGTCGACTACAAGCCATGGCACAGCCTCTCTATGACGCCCGGCAGCTGCTGCGGCTAGCGTATTTGCCTTTCTGAAATTGTAGGCTAACTGCAAGTCTTCTTCGGACGGTCCTGGCAAAGGTGGACCGTTATAACCAATTTTGATTTCACGAACATGCGTATCGTGTGGTGGATGCGAAAAGGCTACATAAGTATTGGAAGTCCAGGAATAAACCGAAGTTAAATGCGACCTGTGGTCATAAGTTTGTTTGGTCATTGGACCAAAAATTCCAGGCAAGTCCTTCATAGTAAGATTGGAGTTTTGCAAATGAACAGTGAAGACAGAGTCTGTAGCTACTTCAGGGTGCGGTCCATTCTGTTCTAGAGAGTAACGCACCACTCTGCCTGGTTCTTGATACCATCTATAATCTTTTTTGTTGAAAGCGACCTGTTGATGCCCCTTTTCGGGCAGTCCAATCACGTATTGCAAATACTCGACATTCATAAGCTCAGGTTGCAAAACGAGCTTATTTACAAGACCTGTGATTTCGGGATCGAGAATATTTGCACTAACATTTTTACTATTGCCACCATAAAGCCCCTGATGAGACGGCAGGTTAGCGTTGGGATTCGAACCCTGAGCCAGAGCGGAATCGGACAAGAAAGAAAATGCGCTGAAGATACTAAACGATAGTGAAAGAGCAACTAAAAATGATTTGCCTTTCATTGCGCACCTCAAAAACGAGATTGTGGAAAGCTTCCATGGCAGTTAGCCATTCTCAAAGATTCCGATTATTTCGGTCGGGAGCACTATTGTAAGCAATATTAAGCTACTACTGACTACTCTTTAGCGTTAATTAACCTTTGTTAATAGCAAAACCCTCTTGGCAACACCCTTTCCTCGCGGCCGGACCACCGTGGTAAGCTTGTCGCCACTGAAAGGGGCTTATGAAAAATGACTTCCATCAACCGTTTTTGTCTTCTATCTTTGTCGATTTCTTTCATTTCAAATTGCGGACCCGCATGGGCTGAATCTATTAAATACCCTGATGCCCAGCGGATTGAGCACGTTGACACTTATCATGGAACTAGTGTCCAGGATCCTTATAGATGGCTTGAAGACCCGCATTCAGAAAAAACCAAAGCGTGGATTGAAGAAGAAAACAAAATCACCCAAGACTATTTGAAAAAAATTCCAGTTCGAGACTCCATAAAGAGTCGGCTTACTGAGCTTTGGAATTTTGAAAAAATGCAAGCGCCTTACGAAAGAGGCGGCAAACTCTTTTTTCGCAAAAATTCTGGATTACAAAACCAGGACATCTTATATGTACAGGATGACGAAAAGTCTAAACCGCGAGTTTTGTTGGATCCAAACAATTTATCCGCGGACGGAACCGCATTTTTAGCCGGAACAGCTGTAAGTGATGACGCCAAATACATTGCTTATGGAATATCCAAATCAGGCTCAGACTGGCAAGAATGGTTTGTCAAAGACATTGCAACAGGAAAGGATACACAAGACCATCTTGAGTGGATCAAGTTTTCATCTGCTTCATGGACTAAAGATGGCAAAGGATTTTTCTATTGCCGCTACTTAAAGCCTAAAGAAGAAGACAAATATCTGGTCAAAAATCTCAATCACGAGGTCTACTATCACAAATTAGGAGACGATCAAAGCAAGGACGTACTTATATATAAGAGAACGGACCAACCTGAATGGTTTTTTGACCCTTATGTCACAAACGACGGTAAATATCTTATTTTGACCGTAGTAAAAGGGTCAGAAGCGACTAACAGACTCTTCTACAAAGACCTGAGCAAGTCAGACTCCAAGATCGTAGAGCTGCTCACTAAAAATGACGCCAAATACGAATTCATCGACAACGAAGACAATGTCTTTATTTTAAAAACGACTGTTGACGCACCTTTTGGCAAAGTAGTCGCAATGGATTCGACAAAATCCGAAGAAGACAAATCCAACTTCAAGGAACTTGTACCGGAAACAAAGGACGTCACTATAATTGGTGTAGGCTCAGTTGGAAAGCACCTTTTCGTAACCAGCTTAAAAGACGCTTATAGCCAGGTAAGCGAATATGATTTTGCTGGCAAGAAATTGCGCGATCTGGATTTGCCAGGAATGGGCGCTATCAGCGGATTTTACGGCGACCAGGACGATAAGGTCACCTATTTTAAATACAGCAGTTTCAACACGCCACTAATAATTTATAGATTTGATATCACCAGTGGTGAGAGTTCGGTCTTTTTCCAACCCAAATTGAAATTCCTTCCCAAAGATTTCATCACTATTCAAGCCCGCGCCACAAGCAAAGATGGAACCCAAATTCCGTTATTTATCACTAGAAAAAGTGGCACAAAATTCGATAAAAACACGCCCTGCTTTTTGTATGGTTATGGTGGTTTCGACATTTCCATGGAGCCATCCTTCTCTCCTACTACCCTAACCTGGATGGAAATGGGAGGGATTTATGTACAAGCCATCCTGAGAGGTGGCGGTGAATTTGGCAGATCTTGGCACGAAGCTGGAACTAAATTGCAAAAGCAAAACGTATTTGACGATTTTCAGTCCAGTGCAAAATGGCTTATAGACAATGAGTACACTTCGGCACCAAAACTTGCCATTGCAGGTGGCAGTAATGGGGGATTGCTGGTTGGTGCTTGCCTGACTCAAAAGCCCGAGCTTTTCGGGGCAGCATGCCCAGCTGTCGGGGTAATGGATATGCTTCGATTCAATAAATTTACTGAGGGTTGGGCATGGGTTTCTGATTATGGCAGCCCAGAAAATGCCGATGAATTCAAGGCATTATATGCTTATTCGCCCTTGCACAACATCAAAAACGATACCAAATATCCAGCTACATTTATCACCACCGGCGATACCGATGACAGAGTTGTTCCGGCCCACAGCTTCAAGTTTGCTGCCCAGCTTCAAAAGTCTCAAGCCGGAGAAAAGCCGGTTTTGATTCGTATCGAAACAAAAGCAGGACATGGTGCAGGTAAGCCTACAGACAAGCAAATTGCCGAAATAACCGACAAACTTGCTTTTCTTGCGCACGAACTGGACTTTGAAGACCGCGCTCAAAAAGAACTCACCCCGCATCAGAAATAATAGAGGAAAAATATGCCTGTAAGAAATCAGCGCGGAGTCGCAAAATGGGTCAAAATACTTTTATGGACAGTAGTTGGCTTTATGGTTTTATCTCTTGCAACCTGCACAATAGGCGGACTGTTCATTTTCAAAGGCGCCACCGATGCAACTGACGCAAAGAAAATAGCGCCGATACTGGAATCTATGGTCACTTTCGAAAAGCCGTTGCCTGACAAATACAAACTTCAAATGGCAATGGACTATTACGACGCCCTCAAGTTCAAATTTGCCGCTCTAAAAGACAAGGATGCAGTAATTGAGTTTTATCTGGTTCGTTTTAAAAACACAGACAAGCCCGACTACACATCTGAACAATTCATCGATGAGCTAGCAACTAAAAAGCAAGTTGAAGGCGCTGGAGCTGCATCAGAAGCGATGAAAGAATTTGTGCTGAAAGAAAAAGGCACAATGAAAGTCGCCGGTATCGACATGCCTTTTGCACTTGGGACTACAGAAAACACTGTCAGTCAGAAAAAACGACCAGCTCTTTTTGGCTGTATCGTTCCAGGAGACCAGAAGGTTCAACTTCTATGCGCTTTTGGACCCGAAGGCGAGGAAGACTTGAACAAGAAAGCTGTTTCAGAGTTCTTTGGATTGATCAAAGCAGTTAAGTAGAAACGAATTTACGTGTCCTAGCGAAGCTAGGTCAATAGAATAATTATGAAACGCTTGTAATAGAACGCGCGTTTTACTAAGTTTAGATTGCACTCATCTCAACAAGTCTCTCAGGCAATCAAAACATCCCAACCGCAAGGCAGAACCCTAATTCCAGACACGTTTTCTCTAGCTTGTAGAGAAGTCTGGATGCAGGAGCCGAACGGCTGGGATTGTGTCCTGGAGTGATATCAGTGTGGGTTGCAGGCAACTGCAAACTCTATCCTAAATCCCTTAAACAGAAAGGGTGAAGCTAACATGACTGCTTCTTTCGACAATACCCGCGATAACGCGGTCGCCAGCTCCGGCATCTTCAGCAAGATTACGACCCTCACCTCCGTGGGCGTCGCGATCATGCTGGCAGGTCTCATCGCCGGAATCGTTTCTCCGATCATTTCGCTGGTCGGGGCGATTGTCTATCTCATCCTCGGCTTCGTGCTCATGCCGAAGATCGAGGACGATAGCTGGTCTCCGACAACGACACTCTTCGCCTCCGGCCTGTTCTGCTTCAGCGGCGGAACATGCCTCGGTCCGATCGCTGCAATGGTCGCGGCCAAGGCGGGAGTGAGCGTCGTTATCGCGGTGCTGGCAGGCTGCACCGGTGTCATGGCCGCGTGCGGACTCATCGCCCAGATCTTCCACTGGGTCCGCTTCGAGCGGATGGCCGGCTGGTTGCT
>CAZFKB010000019.1:33893-36948 GCA_964519785.1 uncultured Candidatus Obscuribacterales bacterium
GGCGTGACCGAGAACTAAGCGCAAAGGCTCCAGCTACAACTGGAGCCTTTGCGTCTTCTCTTTCGTTAATCACATCAAAACAGAGCGCTGAAACGCGTGTTCTGGCTAGAGGAAGTGCGGAGCAACTCGAAAGAGACTCCTAGATACCTCATGATCCCCGGCTAGAGGGGGAAGGTGCGAACCACCAGAAACAGGTCTAACCAGCGAGGTATAAGCTAATGCAAAACCTGTCTCTTGCAACGCAAGTCTACATGCTCCTTGGTTTCAGCACGTTCGTGGCTACAGCAGGCGCGTGGATCGGTCGGTCACTCGAGAGCATGGGCGCATTCATCGTGCTCGCGCTTCTCTATCTCGTCGGCGGGGTCGCGATGCCGTTTATCGCAGACTCCTCGGCGAGCACGGGCCTCACTCTCGCTCTCTACCTGGCATGGGTAGCCGTTTCCGGTCTCATGATCGGTCCGGCTGTCGCTGCCGTCACGGAAGAGAACGGATGGCGCCCGGTGACTCTGGCTTTCCTCACCACCACCGGCATTCTGGTGGGCTGCTCCTACGCTAGCGTGGGTCTCAATGTCGAACCTCTCGTCAAGCCACTGCTGCTGGGAACGCTCGTTTTCCTCGGCGTGACTATCGTGGGGCTGTTCATCGGCATGCGCGGCAGGCTTTGGGACATCGTCACTGGTCTCATTGGAGCAACACTTGCGTCGACTTTCATCCTGATCGACAGCGCTCGTCTCCTGGCTCAAAACCAGGCGGCGGAGGTCTCTCTGAAAGTCGTTGTGAAAATCTCGGTCAGCCTCTGGGCGGACATCGTCTGGCTCTTCGTTGAGTTGCTCAAAGTTTTCGCGGCAACTCACAAGTAAGCCTTTCGACCGGCACTGACAGGAGAGCTTAACAGCCCCTGTGGGAGATTCAACTTGGTGGAGCGCTTCGCTCCACCTTCTTTTTTGTGTTATATAACTATACGTTATCGTAAGACCCTTTCAAACCCAAGATTCAGAATGTATCGAGAAACCCAGAATTTTAGGCGATACCATATACAGTATCATCACTCAATCACGAATTTCATGTTCTTATCAATCACCCCACCTAAACCAACGCTAATTAAAACCACGTAAACTTACTCAATTTTTCACCCACCCTTGTCAAGGTTCACTAGCTAGCTCAAACAACTTTTCGCTCTCTAAACCACTTTAGTATTTAAAGAGCTGTATTTTTTTAAGTAACTTGTATCTGCAAACTTTTTTTCTTTTTCCTACAGGTTTCTCGTACAAGAACTATCTTCCTCCGCCCGAACTCCTTTTTATCATTCTCCAGTGTTAGCTGTGAGGTGTGGTTCGGTTTGGAGTGTGAAATCGTGAAGTTTGCATATCTTCTTCAACCTCAAATGAAAGCCACAAAGACTATGAAGAGAAAATGCCAATCGGCGGATCGCAACTACTGCGCTCCCCGCAACAAGATCGCCGCGCTTTTCGTCGACATCGATGGAACCGTCGCGGTGTGCCAACCGTATTTCGACAGAGGGATCGAGGAGTTCTCGCATCTCATGTCGCTGTGCGGTTTTTCCAAACGGGCAGCCAAGAAGGCTCTACAGGAGGTTTACTACGGGCGCAAGCCATTCCGCGGATACGATCGTGAAAAGTTCGGCGAGGCTATCGCTGACGCTTACGACCACATCTGCAAGAAGGAAGGCGTTCGCAAGGATCCGCTGGTTTCTTCCATCTGCCAGCGTATCGGCACCGCCCCCTTCTTCCAGCAGCCTGAGCTGTTCCCCAACGCGCTTCCGGTGTTGACCCGCGCCCGCCACAACTTCCTGATCGTGGCGGTTACCGTGGGCACTCGCGAAGTGCAGAAATACAAGATCGGACAGGGCGGTCTTTCCTCGGTTTTCGACGATACCATTTTCACCTTGCATGAAAACAAGGCGGATCTGGTCCAGGAGTTCATCGAGGACAACAATGTCTGCCCGCACCACTCTGCCTTCATCGGCAACAGCATGCGCTCGGACGGCGTTACGCTCAACAAGACCAATTTCGTCTACCTGCCTTTGGAAATCAGCCTCGCATCCAAGTGCGACAAGTTTCCGGAGAACACCGGTTTCGAGCTCTTCAACGCTCATAACTGGACCGAAGCGGAAGAGCGCGCAATCAAGCGTCTCATCCGTCGGCGCCGTCTTGCATCCGAGGGATTCCACTCCGGTGAAGACTGCGATGGCTGCGGTGGCGACAAGGCTTCCTGAGCCAAACTAGCTTCTGAAATGACTAGATGGAGCCTCTCGTTAATTCGAGGGGCTCCATCCTTGCTTTTTGCATAACTAACTCAAACTATTTTAGAAAGGAAACGTTATGTATTCTCTACTCGCCTTCGGCACAATTGGACTGATATTTGGAATATTTCTTGCAGCCGGCAAAAAGGAGCGTCGCATTGGCGACTTCATCTTTGCCTCCGTAATTGGCACCGTTATCGGCACCGTGCTTGGACTGGCGCTTGCCGTGACCGTTTGCTTAGCCCTCATACCAATGAAGGAAGTCACCTACAACTCAATGACCATGGTATCGATGCGCACATCAGACGGCATAGCCGGGTCATTTCTTCTCGGCTCAGGTTCGTTTTCGAACTCGTCGACATACCACTTCCTGGTGAAGGAAGCAGACGGCAGCGTGTCACCACGCTCGGTACCAGCGGATGATCGCGTTCGTATCACCGAAGATCCGTCTTTGTCCAACGTGGGCTACTGGCAGACGATCCGGCGTGAGGCCGACAAGAATTCGCTGCTCTACATGTGGACTCTTGGCGCTAGCGATCGTTCAAGAATCATCCGACAGGAATTTCGTGTTCCTGCAGGTGCACTTGTGCATCAGTTCAAGGTGCAATAACAAGGCTTTCAGCCGAACTTAAGCGGAAACGCTTAATGTCGCTTGAAAGAATTTACTAAAAACAAAAAGAGTGTGGGCTTGCTTTTTCTACACAGCAAGTCCGCACCTTTTTTGTTTTTCGCTTTTTGCCCGGTCTATTCATGCATATAGTATGACAACGTTGTATTTTCGAAAATGCTGGT